>CBFGLL010000437.1:0-2113 GCA_965649585.1 uncultured Chitinophagaceae bacterium
TATAACTGTATATTTTTTTATTGGTTACCTGCCCCATTCAGCCGGGTTTTCCCGCCATTGAAGCAGCTTTTTCTGTTCGCCGGCACCTATTACCGACTTATCAATAGCCAATTGAACCAGCGATGCATAGTTGGTAAGGGAAACGAAAGGAATGCCCGCAGTTTCAAATGCTGCCACTGCCTGCGGAAATCCATAATTAAATATCGACACCATACCAATTACTTCCACACCCGCACTTTTCAGCACTTCACACACCTGCAAACTACTTTTGCCGGTTGAGATCAGGTCTTCAATCACCAATACCTTTTGCCCGGGCTCATAATTACCCTCTATCTGGTTTCCCAGGCCATGTTCTTTTGGTTTGGGACGCACATACATATATGGCAGTTTCAGCTGGTCGGCTGCCATAGCGCCCCAGGCTATCCCGGCGGTAGCAACACCTGCCAATGATTCTGCTTCAGGAAATTTTTCAAATATCACACTGCACAATTCGCTTTTTATAAAATCACGCACGTAGGGAAAGGACAGCACTTTACGATTATCGCAATAAATGGGGCTCTTCCAGCCGCTGGCCCATGTATAAGGGTTATCAATATTAAGCTGAACAGCTTTTACCTGTAATAATTTTTCGGCTACCGCCGATTCATTTGATACCATGGCCGCAAAGATAATCTCTCCCCCGGCTATTATAAAAATCAATGCCTTAAATTTATGGCTCCTTAACACCCGGCTATGCAAATTAAGATCTACTTTAATGAAAAACCGGTATATCTCTGCGATACCATCAGCAACGAACTCAGTGAACTAATGCATCATCCCGATGCTGTTTTTGTTGATGAATTATCAACCCGTGCCATCAATGCGCTGCTGCATGAAATAAAAAAAGATGATTTTCACGCAGGCATCATCTGGAGCGAAGATTTTGAGAAGCTAAAAAAGATGTTCTTCAAACATTTTATGCTGGTAGAAGCTGCAGGTGGTATTGTTCAAAACGATAAAAAGGAGTTGCTGTTTATTTTCAGGCGGGGAAAATGGGACCTCCCCAAGGGTAAGATGGAAAAGGGCGAAACACCCGAGTTTTCTGCAGAACGGGAGGTAATGGAAGAAACCGGGGCCAAAGACCTGAAACGAAAAAAGAAAGTGGGTGAAACCTATCACACTTACGATGAATTTGGAAAACATATCCTCAAAACAACGCACTGGTTTTATTTTACCTGCAAATCTCAAAAACTACAGCCGCAGGTGGAAGAGGATATCAGCAAAACGGAATGGATAGCCACTAAAGACATTAAAAAACCCGTGGCCAATACCTACGAAAATATTAAGGAAATTCTCAGCCAGTTTTTTGATGCACCCTAGCCTGCCCTATTTTTTCTGTTTACTTTGCCATAGCTCATACCGGATAAAAATATTTAGTGCCTGCATTTTTTTCTCCATGGCTACCCCGGTATTGATGTCATTGTACCTGATAAAAGGATTGATATCACGGCTGTACCTGGCACCTGCAAATAACCGTTTCCAGTTATAACTAATTTCTGCAGACCATTGAAGGTGATTCCTGGAAAACCGGGAATCTTTTTTATCATTTACCAGCACAGAAGATTGCAAAGAATCAGTTTGTCCGCCTACTCTTTTATAAGTATCCATATCAGCCAGCGCAGCAGAAAAACGATTATAAATCACACCGGCTCCAATGGAAAATTGTGGCAACACAAAATAATGAAAGCTGATGGGAACCTGGTGATAGTAGGTTTTTCTCAACCTGAAATTAGCAGTGGTGTAATTAACAGGCGTTGAGTCAATCAATTCCTTTTTATACTCAAAGGGCTTCACAGCTTGCGGTGCCCCATACCTGAATTCGGTATGCAGGTACCATTTTTTATTGCGGTATAACCGAAGATAGGCTGAAGGAATGTAATCGGTAAGCGTTCCTCTTCGTCCAAAAAAATTATAGGGTACGGATGGTTCGCCATTGATTTTAATTGGCTGGTAGATACTTATTCCGGCTGCAACTGACCACTGGTTCCTTTGCTGTTTTTCATCGGGTTTGTTTTCCTGGCTGGTCCTTTCATGTTTCAAAAGGCTGTCTTTTTTGTTAGCGAGGCTGTCTGTA
>CBFGLL010000438.1:0-2105 GCA_965649585.1 uncultured Chitinophagaceae bacterium
TAAAGCTTTAGCAAAACAGCAGGCTCGAATGGCGGCCGGCCCACTCTTTTATGTGCGCTGTTGCTAAAGCTAGGCTTGTGCAATTGCAACTTATCTACAAAGGCTTCTATAAGCCGTGCATAATAACTTTAAAAAACTCCCTCCAATGAAGCAGGTGTTTATTACAGCCATTTTAATGTGTACTCAGCTTTTTGGTATGGCCCAGGCAGATTCCGCAAAAGATAATGTAGTGTTTTCAAAGATTCAGGCCGATGCTCAGTTCGACGGAGGGAAAAATGCCTGGAATAAATTCCTGAAATCTAATTTAAAAGCAGGTGTACCTTTTGCAAATAATGCCCCGGCTGGCAGGTACGTGGTCATCGTTAGGTTCCTGGTAAATACAGATGGTACCCTTAGCGATTTTGCGGCAGAAACCAAACATGGTTATGGAATGGAGAAAGAGGTTCTCCGGGTGCTAAAACTAAGTCCGCCTTGGAAACCGGCCATGCAAAATGACAGGCCCGTAAAAGCTTTAAAGCGGGTGCCTGTGGTATTTATGCTATAATGCGCCTGCTGCTTTGCTATTATTTTCAGTAAATTCAAGTTTCAACTAGCTGCCTGAAACAATTAATTATGCCTACAAAAGACACAGCAGCACTACAGCAATTTAAAAACCTGGTTGGGATAAAATTCCAGTTATACAACAGCCTGTTTACTTCACTTCCTTTTCATCGCATTGAAAACACGGGTTTTCTCGTCCCCGTTTTATTGCTCGCTTGTGAAGAAGGTTATCGCAAACATGCGAGTCCTACGCAGATCATCGAAGGCTTTTTTGCCCGGCAGGATAATATGAAAGATGAAGCTGCGGAGCTGGACCTTTTGTTTCGCCTTACACAGTACATAGAACGGCAGGTGGTATTGTTTGACGCATTGGAAGATGCGGCATTTACAGCAGTGCATGATATAACGGGAACGGGTACACTGAACCATTTAAGTGCGGAAGTGGAACGCACACAACTGGAGGATGCGCTGGCAGCAAAGTTGAAGAGCTTTTCGGTACAACTGGTACTCACCGCTCACCCTACGCAGTTTTACCGGGGTGTGGTGCTGGGTATCATCAACGACCTGGCAAATGCGGTAAAAGAAAATAATGAACAACAGGTATATTCTTACCTGCAGCAGTTGGGCCGCACACCTTTTTACCAGCAGGAAAAACCTACTCCTTACCAGGAAGCTGTCAGCCTGGTATGGTACCTGGAAAATGTATTTTATGAAGCCATGGGAAATATTGCGGGCTTTTTAAAAGATCGTTTCCCGGCTGCTGTAAGCCAAACTAAACCGGTTGTAAAAATGGGTTTTTGGCCGGGGGGCGACAGGGATGGTAATCCTTTTGTGAATGCGGGCACTACCCTGGAAGTGGGTAAAGCCCTGCGGCAATCCATTTTACGTTGTTATTATAAAGACATACGTAACCTGCGGCGACGCCTTACTTTTAAGGGAGTTGATACTGCACTTGCCCTCCTGGAGAAGCAGCTCTATCAGCAGGTTTTTTTACCCCAAGCAGCTTCACCGCTCAGTGCAACAGCCTTGCTTGCTGATCTCCGCAAACTGAGAGATATGGTGAATGAGCAGCATAGTGGTTTGTTCGTGGAAATGGTGGAGGCATTGATCGTGAAGCTTGAATTATTCGGGTTGCATTTTGCCAGCCTCGACATCAGGCAGGATAGCAGCGTGCACACAGCGCTTTTTGTACTGCTCGCCCATGATGGTAATTTGTTGCCGAAGGATTATGAACAGCAGGAGGAGGATAAAAGAATGGAGCTGTTGGCCAATATAACTGCACTGCCAGGGGATTTTCACTTTGAGGATGCTTTAATGAACGACACGATAGAAAGTGTAAAAGTATTAAAGCAGCTGCAGCAACTCAATGGGGAAGCGGGCTGCCATCGTTATGTGATCAGCCATAGCAAAAGCGCTTTAAATGTGATGGAAGTGTTAGCGCTCTTTAAGCTGGCTGGTTATTCGGCCAATGAAATCAGCGCCGACATAGTTCCCTTGTTTGAAACCATCGACGACCTGCAACAGGCTCCGGCCATTATGGAGCAGTTGTATAAAAATGATTTTTA
>CBFGLL010000439.1:0-2098 GCA_965649585.1 uncultured Chitinophagaceae bacterium
TACTTCTATGGCCCTGCGGGTTCCATCCACGGTGGGCCGGGTGCCTATATTCATCATGGCTTTAAACAATTGTTGCCCGCCAGGGAGCGACACGGTAACCGCATACACAGCATTGCCGGGTACCAGCTTCTGCGCATCTTCTATCAACAGGTTAGCCGTGGGGAAACCGATGGTGCGGCCCAACTGGTTGCCTTTAACCACCGTTCCGCTGAAAAAATAGGGATACCCCAGGTTTTTATTGGCTGTTTCGATATCAGCATCTTTTATTGCTCTACGTATGCGGGTGCTGCTTACGGTGATATCGTTTAATACATGTTCAGGAATTTCTTTTACGGTATAACCAAATTCGTCCGCCATCTTTTCAAGCAATTCATAATTGCCTTCCCTGTTGTGTCCGAAACGGTGATCGTAGCCAATGATAATAGTGTGAGGATGAAATTTTTTTACAAGGAAATTGCTGATATATTCCGCCGGGCTTTGCTCTGCAAATTGAGCGGTAAAGGGTACTTCAACAATATGCCCGATACCAAATTTGCCCAGCAGCCCGTACTTTTCTTCCGGCGTGTTGATCATTTCAATCGGCTGCAGGTGGTTGCTGATCACCTGCCTGGGGTGGGGGTTAAAACTGATCATCACCGCTGTACCATCAACTGCCCTGGCTTCGGCCAATAACTGGCTGATGATTTTTTGGTGACCTTTGTGAACTCCATCAAAAGTGCCGATAGTGATCACGGCATTTTTAAAAGCTGGTAAGCGATCTATATCTCTGTATACATTCATCCTGGAGTGCAAAACTAAGTGAATAATGAAAGTGAAACGTTGCTACCATCATGACGCTTGATGAGTACCACAAAAAGGCCGTAAATTGCGCCCCTAATCGCAAATTATGTCGCTTTATTCCAAAAGAGGAGTGTCTGCACAAAAAGAAGAAGTGCATGCCGCCGTGAAAAACCTTGACCAGGGCCTGTTCCCAAATGCTTTTTGCAAAATTTACCCTGATTACCTCGGCGGTGACGAAGATTTTGTAAACGTGATGCATGCAGACGGCGCCGGCACCAAAAGTATTCTTGCGTATTTGTACTGGAAAGAAACGGGAGATATTTCTGTGTGGAAAGGCATAGCGCAGGACGCAGTAGTGATGAACCTGGATGATCTTTTATGTGTGGGTATTTATGATAATATTGTTTTTAATTCAACCATCGATCGTAATAAAGGATTAATACCCGGGGAAGTGTTGGAACAGATCATTAATGGTACGCAATCTTTATTCGACAACCTGAAACAATACGGCGTCAACATCCATTACCTGGGCGGTGAAACAGCCGATGTAGGTGATGTTGTGCGAACCGTAGCAGTTAACGGCACAATGACGGTGCGCTGGCCGAAAAACAAACTAGTTACAAACGATAAAATTGCTGCCGGTGATGTGATCGTTGGCTTTGCAAGTTTTGGACAGGCTACTTACGAAACGGCCTACAACAGCGGCATCGGGAGCAACGGCCTCACCAGCGCCCGGCACGATGCATTGAGCCACTATTATGCAGCGCATTTCAAAGAAAGTTATGATACCAGTCTTGAGGATGCTGTTGTTTACGTTGGCAAAAACAGGATCACCGATACTGCAGAAGATTTAACGACAGCAGTAGAAAATATCGGCCAATTAATTTTAAGTCCCACCCGCACTTATGCGCCATTATTAAAAGAACTATTGCAGCAACATTTTGAAAAAATACATGGATTAATCCATTGCAGCGGCGGCGGCCAAACCAAATGCCTCAAATACCTTCCCGGCAATTTCAAAATTGTAAAGGATAATCTATTTACGCCACCACCCGTGTTTACGTTGCTGCAAAAAAACAGTGGCGCTTCCAATAAAGAAATGTTCGAAGTGTATAACATGGGCTGCAGGCTGGAGTTGTACTGCAAGGCAGAAGACGCCGAAACCATGATTGCCGCCGCACAGCGTTTAGGAATAGATGCACAAGTGATTGGAAGGGTAGAGGCAGGCGACAAAAAAGAATTGCTGATACAACATAACGGGGAAGACATCTTGTATTAAAAAAGATGCATTTGAAAATATTTATTAGATTTTTATTCC
>CBFGLL010000440.1:0-2080 GCA_965649585.1 uncultured Chitinophagaceae bacterium
TCAAGAAAAAAGTGGGTTCAGTGCCTATTAAAAAAATGAGTGCCTTCGATCATTTTGCATTCTGGCTGGCTAAGGTTGGATACTTTGTAGGTATGATCGCTTTGCCGATCTATATGGTAGGTTTTCTTCCCTGGTTAATCGGGTTTTTAACCCTGGCCATGTTTGCCGGTTTTATATTGAGCGTTGTATTTCAGCTGGCACACACGGTGGAACATACCAGCTTTCCTACTACTATTGAAAATACCAACGATATTGAAAACGAGTGGGCAATTCACCAATTAGAAACCACTGCAAACTTTGCTACCAAGAACAAAATGATCAGTTGGTTGGTAGGTGGTTTAAATTTCCAGATTGAGCACCACCTGTTTCCTAAAATTTCCCATGTTCACTACCCCGCTATCAGCAAGATCATCAAAAGCACATGCGAGGAATTTAATGTGAAATATATTGAGTTCAAACACATGAGAGATGCCCTGGTATCTCATGCCACTCATCTGAAAAAAATGGGGGTAGCTTAAAGAATTAAATAAAACTATATTAAAAAAGGATGTTGCTTACAACATCCTTTTTTATTTTCCTACAAAGAAATCCTTTAAAATGGAAGGTCATCAGTTCCTGAAGGCTCAGGAATGGCCACCGGCGACTCATTGCGCACAGTGGGTTTGTTAGAATAACCCGCATGCGTAGCATTGCCTGCATTACTTACATTGCTCTGGTTTGAACTGGAATCTGCACCTCCGCCTAATAACTGTAAGTTAAATACCCGCAGCCTCAAAGTAGCAGCCACCTGCCCATCTTTATTGGTATAACCTTCCGCCTCTGGAGCTCCTTCCACGTACACTGTTCTTCCCTTGGTGAGGTATTGTGCCACACCAGTTCTATCGGTCCAGTAAGCACAATTCACCCAGGTAGTACGCTCTACTAAATTGCCCTGGGCATCTTTATACTTTTCGCTGTGTGCCACATTAAAGTTGATAACGTTTTTGCCGTTCACTTCTTTCTGAATACAATCGGCGCCCAAATTGCCGATCACCTGTAATTTGATCATAACTGTAGTTTTTAAATGTTAATCGATGTATCTGGTTTGTCTTAAAGTTATGGTTATTTACTGTTCTACAGCAGCCTTATTGCCGAAATAAAGTGCTTAATTCATCTTCTTTTTTAAAGTACTTACCTGGTCTTGCAGGTTACTTACAAGATTTGCGAGGCTGTTTACATCCCAACGCTGCTGGGTGGTCACTTTTCCAATTACCACCTGGGCCAGCCATAGCTCCAGTATATCTTCTGTATTTACCTGGTAAGGCTGGTAGGTAGGATTATCACTAACCAGGGTAACCTTATTAGGCGTTTTATTGTTCTTTACAATTCTTTTATATACTATTCCTTCGTTGCGGCTGATGACGATATAAGCCATATTCGTTTTTACATCTTCCATTTTCTCCACCTTTTCGCCCACGATTATACTTCCACTGGGTGTGGGCAACATACTATCTCCTATGATTTCGAATGCACGATAATTACCGCCACTCAACATAGGCAGCGTAAACGTATTGAGTTCATCAATAAATTCACTATCGGCATAACCGGCCAGGTAACCGGCCGCCGCTTTTACGGGCACAAAATGAATTACATTTCTATCGGCAGTAGCCATTTTTTGCTGGCGCCTTTTCATAAGGTAGCTACCACTCTGGTTGCTAAGGTCTTTGAGAAATAATTCATCAAGACTTACTTTGAACATTTCTGAAACTATTTCCAGCACATCCAGCCGTGGATCCGCTCTTTCTTCTTCGTAAGCGCCCACGAGCGATCTTTTAATGCCAAGTTTAGTGGCAAACTCTTCCTGTGTCCATCCACGCAATTTGCGGAGGTATTTCAAATTTAAACCTGCTTTCGACATGTTAAACTAATTTGATTAGCACAAATATACTAATATTTTTAGCTTATCCAAATTTATTTTTATAAGTGTTTCCCTGGGGCAGTTTTTTAAGAACCCGCCGGTTCAAATAATTATTTCAACAACAGTAGCATCGCCTTTATCTTTGAAAGCAGCAAACGAATAAGAAAAGAAATTAACTATGGC
>CBFGLL010000441.1:0-2078 GCA_965649585.1 uncultured Chitinophagaceae bacterium
AAAAGTTTGGTGAGTACCGGCGACAGGAGTGCAAAGATCCGCACCTATAATTTTCCGCAGGGGCGTGTAACGGACCATAGGATCGGGCTCACGGTGTATAACCTGGATGAAGTATTGAACGGAGCAGTAGGTGAATTTATGGAAGCCCTGCAATTTGCTGAAAACGCTGAAAAAATGGCATCCCAGAATTAAAAACAATAAAAAGAAAGTCTTTCTTTCTGGAAGAAAATTGTTTTACCTTGAAAGTCCTGCAACATTTTTGCAGGACTTTTATTTTTCACCACTTAAAACCGATTTCAAATGTTAGAAGAATTGTTTAACCTGGTAAAGGGAAACGCCAATGAATCTGTAATTAATAACAGTGATATACCCAATGAACAAAATGATGCCGTAGTGGCAGAAGCGACGAATACTGTTGCTTCGGGCCTTAGGAATATTGTTGCAGGCGGTGGCTTACAAAATATCATTTCCATGTTTACCGGGGGCGGTCAGCAGCAGTCATCAGGCAATGGGTTGCTCAGTAACCCGATCGTAAATATGATGATCGGGCATTTTGCAGGCAAACTCATGAATAAATATAATATTGGTGGCCAGCAGGCGAATGGAATTGCCAACAGTCTTATTCCGGCTGTACTTGGTAACCTCATTAACCGCACCAACGATAATAATGACAATACCTTCTCTCTCGAAGGATTATTAAACTCCATCACGGGAGGCCAGGTGGCACAGGCTCAGAACAATGGCATCAATATAGGCGATATTATCGGCCAGTTTACCGGGGCGGGTCAGCAAAAAAACAGTGGTGGCGGAGGTGGAATTATGGATATTGTTACACAATTTACCCAAGGGGCGCAGGGTCAGCAGCAGCGGAATGGCGGCGGCGGACTCCTCGACCTTATCCAGGGATTTATTCAAAAAAAATAATAAGTGTTTATATTCAAGGAAGCCTGCTTTTACGAGCGGGCTTTTTTTATAGTAAAATATCCACTCTTAAGCATTAAAGTTTTTTTAACAAACGGCATTAAATTTTTGGCATTGTGTTTGGTCTATATGATACACAACACAAGTAAAGTAAATTTTCTCATAAGCAGTTAGTTTTGGTAAACGGCCCCGGTTTCTACCGGGGCTTCTTCTTTTTAGTAACCGCAACCAGTATTGCCAATTCACAGCAAATCTGCCTTAACTTTGGTCGCAAATTATTACAGTGCCGAGCAGTACCGAGACATCCAGGAAGCAGTTCTTCAAAAAGTTAAAGGGTAATAAAGAAGACGACCAGGCAGAAATGAGTTTTATTGACCATTTAGAAGCCCTGCGTTGGCATCTTGCCCGTTCTGTAATTGTGTGGGTGGTAGCTTTAATATTCGTTTTTATCAAAATTGACTGGGTTTTTGATAAAATTATCATGGCCCCGTCTAATCCTAAGTTCATCACTTACAAATGGTTTTGCGATTTTAGCCACTTTATGGGGCTGGGCGACACACTCTGTATGCCGCCTGTAGAACTTCATTTATTAGGCACCACCGTAAGCGGCCCGTTTATGTCGGCCATTTCCATTGCCATGATCGGAGCCCTTGTGATTTCATTTCCTTATTTCATTTTCGAATTGTGGAGGTTTGTGAAACCTGCGCTATCTCCCAAAGAGTTAAGGTATAGCAGGGGAAGTATCTTCTGGGTTTCTCTCTGTTTCTTTACCGGGGCGGCTTTCGGGTATTTTATACTTGCCCCTTTTACCTTTAATTTCCTGGCCAATTTTAACCTGGGCACTACTGGTGCCTATGAATACAGGCCTACCCTCAGTGATTATATTGACAGCCTCAATAACCTGGTATTGGGCTGCGGCATCGCCTTCGAACTGCCTATTTTTGCCGTGGTTTTGGGGAAGATCGGCCTCATAACGGCCCGTTACCTGCGCAATATGCGGAAATATGCCTTTGTGATCATATTATTCCTGGCAGCCATCATTACTCCCTCCCCCGACTGGACCAGCCAGATCATTGTGGCCCTTCCCCTACTCCTGCTCTATGAAATTGGAGTGATACTCGTAGCCCGTATCGACAAAAAAAGAGTGAAAGAAGAAA
>CBFGLL010000442.1:0-2072 GCA_965649585.1 uncultured Chitinophagaceae bacterium
CGTTCTTTTGAATACTGCAGCGCCGCTTCATAAGCACCTTTGGCAATACCAAGCCCCAATGCAGCAATTGAAATTCTGCCGCCATCCAACACTTTCATGGCTTGTTTAAACCCGCTGCCCACTTGGCCTAACCTGTTTGCATCGGGAATGATGCAGTTATCAAAAATCATTTCCGCCGTTTCGCTGGCACGCATGCCGAGTTTATTTTCCTTTTTACCGGCGCTAAATCCTGCTGTCCCTCTTTCTATTATAAATGCAGTAGCATTGTCTTTTGTTCTTGGTTCACCCGTTCTGCAAACTACTACCGCTACATCACCACTTTTGCCATGGGTGATCCAGTTTTTGGTGCCATTAACCACCCAGTTATCTCCCTGCTTTACAGCAGTTGTTTTCATATTACCTGCATCGCTTCCTGTATTGGCTTCGGTGAGTCCCCATGCGCCAATATGCTCTGCAGTGGCAAGTTTTGGTAAATATTTTTTCTTCTGTTCTTCATTTCCAAAAGCAAGGATATGACCCGTGCACAAAGAATTATGCGCAGCAAGTGAAAGCCCGATAGAGCCGCACACTTTTGCTATTTCCTGAATCACGGTACTGTATTCAAAATAACCAAGACCAGTGCCGCCATATTCTTCCGGAACAAAAACGCCCATCATACCGAGCTTACCCAGTTCTTTAAAAATATGCACCGGGAATTCCTGGCTTTCGTCCCAGTCCATTACATGAGGTTTGATATGCTGGTTGGCAAAATCACGTGCAGACCTTGCTACTTCGAGTGTTATTTCATCCTGAAGAAAATTCATATGGCAAATGTTTCGGGCCGCAAAATAATGAATTTTAGTTTGTGGCCCGGTAGTAGCATATAAGCTCATCATTTTCACATCTTAAAATGTTTTTATTAATTATCACCCATTTTCGGATCATAAGAAAACAAAAACAGCTTTGTCACACTGAGCCTGTCGAATGTGTTACAGAAACAGGCTCAACTGAATCCCGGTTTCAGCTTTGCAAGCCTGCAAAAGCAGGCTCAGCCTTACATATCTGCTGAGTGCTGGATTGCGTGAAGTAAACTAAATGAATTATTCCACCGTGAGATATGGACTCATTTTGCGAAGGTTTTCTGCATCCATGATCATTATTTTGGATAGATCATTTACGGCCCGGAAACTACCATGCTGCTTACGGTATTGCACAATGGCATTGGCCAGGTGATAGCGGATATAAGGATGTGCTTTCAGCTCATCCAGTTCGGCAGTATTGATATTGATCTTTTTTACCATTTCATCTACCTGCAGGTAGGGTTTTATTTTTTGAAAAGTGCTATCCGGCAAACCAAATGTTTCCGCCACCTGTTCCACAGAATAAAATCCACCCAGTTTATTCCGGTAGTTGATGATGCGTGCTCCCAGTTTTGCAGCAATGCCCGGCATCGTCACTAATAAAGCACTGTCGGCAGTGTTGATGGAAATAGTTGAATACTTTTTTGGAGTATAGGCAGGATTGTTATTGGGTAAACTCTTTTCAAATGTTTGTTGAGCAACCTGCGGCTCCCGGTTTTCTTCTATCCTCACAAATGGAAGGAGCCTTTGTGCTTCATCAGGAAACAGGCCCCATATCTTTTTTATATCCTCCGGCTGCCGAAACCTACCGCCTTTGTTCCGGTAATTGATAATAATGCCAATCGTTTTATCTCTTAGTCCCAGTTTTTTCCAGCCCGCTTCATCGATGGTATTGGGATCGAAATTAAAAAGTTCCCTTTTGCCTTTATATGACGTGTAGGAATAGGCAGATGGATGATCGTAGGGACGGCGCTCGTCATCCTGTTCAAATTGGGGTTGAAATTTTTTGCTGGTTTTGGCGGTTTCTTTTTTTGCCTGTAGCCGGGCCAGCGAGCTATCTATATTTACCTGCCCTGCTATACTTTCCTTAAAAACAAGTGGCAGAAAAAATGGAAGGGCACATAATAGCAGGATAACGGATAGCAGCAACAATACGCCTCTTCGTTCTTTGCGGGGGAAAGCCCAGATGCTGGTATGAACACGGGATGCCATTGCCTAAAAATACTTTGTCCA
>CBFGLL010000443.1:0-2072 GCA_965649585.1 uncultured Chitinophagaceae bacterium
GGCACCTCTGCCACCTTCGCCAATATCGTACACATTAAGGTCGGCATCAATACAAGGTACACTACCGCCAAAGCCGTAGGCACCTCCACCGCCGCCTCCAAGAATATCATTGGCGCCACCGCCGCCGCCCGAAGTGCCACCGGAACCGTACCCGATGGAGCCATGTCCATCGCCGCCGCCGGTACCTGCACGGCCGGGGCCGCCGTTATCCTCAAGGCCCAGGCAGATATTGGCCACCATTCCCTGGTAACCTCCACCTCCACCACCGGCCACCACAAGAGGATACCAACCTGTACCCACACCGGGTGGACTGAACAATACTGCAGAACCACCTCCGCCGCCACCATATTCAGATCCTGTTCCAGGCACCGTGCTGATATCATCCGAACCATCCTGGCCCTTTTGCCCTATGATAAAACGAACAGTAGAGCCTAGCGGTATCTGGCCGGGGCCATTGCCCACCAGGAAGGTTGCATAAGCAAATGCACCTGCACCACCGCCGGCAGTACAACTGTTTACTACCACAAAACTGCCTTCAATGGGAATCCAAAAACCCGAACGAATAGTGGCTTTACCGCCATCGGCACCGGCGACCGCAAAAGATATTTTTACAATCAGGGGATTATTGGGAATTACGAAGTCCTGGTAAGAACCAGTAAACTGAACGTTGTGGCTGAATCCATCATCTATGATCTGTGAATGCACTTGAAGCGAGGACAGAAAAATTACCAAGAGAATGATGGTTGAAGAAAACCTGCTGCGTAATTTATTTTTACGGAAAGAAAGTAATTGCTTTTCCATGTTTTAAATGTTTTAATATAAAAAAGTTAGCGCATACGGCTGTAATCACAGGCCAGCTGATTGCGAAGTGTGACACTAAAATTTTCCTGGAATATTTAGAGAAAGCAGTTTGCGCAAAATGATTTCATGCGGACAGTAGGTAGTATAAAAGTAAAATACTGCAATGCGGAAAATAGCAGGTTTGCGTATCCGGTATTGTATTTCTATTTATCGGTGATTGAAAATCTTTTAGAGCCACTAAGACGCTCAGACAGGAAGTAGCACAAAGGGGTTATATATTGGCAGTCTTATCCCCTGCTGCATAGCAGCCCTCATATCTATCAAAAAAAATCATAACAATCAGCGTTCCCCCCTCCGCTGAAATATTGACTTTTTTATTGTCATTTTTTCAACCCATTGCCGACAAGTTTTCACTTTAAAAGCGTACATGCAGCACTGGCATAACCATTGATTTTTGTTGTTTTGAAAATCATTTTAAACCATTTAAAAAGGAGGTTATCATGACACTCATTAAAAGAAATGGAAATTTATTAAGTCCATTACCGATGCTTTTTGATGATTTCTTTAACCGGGACATGTTCAACTGGAACAACACAAATTTCTCAAATACCAACACCACTATTCCTGCGGTGAATATTAAAGAAACCGCAGAGCGTTACGAAGTGGAAGTTGCTGCACCAGGCATGACCAAAAATGACTTCAAAGTTGAACTGGATGGAAATGCGCTCACTATCAGTTCTGAAAAAAGCAACCAGAAAGAAGAATCTGAAGGCGATCGTTACACCCGTAAAGAATTCAGTTACCAGTCTTTCCAGAGAACCTTTACTTTACAAAAAGAAGTAGTAGATATTGAGAAAATTGAAGCTCATTATGAAAATGGCTTATTGCGCCTTCTCATTCCAAAGAAAGAAGAAGCAAAACAAAAACAGCCAAGACTTATTCAAATTTCTTAATCATGGCTTCCTGGTTTTTAAAAAAGTTGCCTTTCAACAAGGGCAACTTTTTTGTAAAGCTGGGTTTATAAGCCTCCCGTTTTAGGCAAGCTGCTACTTTTTTTCTT
Source organism: uncultured Chitinophagaceae bacterium (assembly GCA_965649585.1). Taxonomy (GTDB): domain Bacteria; phylum Bacteroidota; class Bacteroidia; order Chitinophagales; family Chitinophagaceae; genus Ferruginibacter. The sequence goes on from CBFGLL010000443.1 coordinate 1,862, forward strand.
CGATAGATCAATGTTACTCCCTCTTTTTTTTGAACCAAAGCTGCCGAACATTTTGCAGCTCTTAAAAGAAATCAAATCAACCCTCCTTCTCTATTGCGATAAATGCTTCATTCAATAAACCGCTGAACTTGCCCGCTACTCCTGTTCCTATTTGTTTACCATCGATAGCAGTTACCGGGAGAATTCTTTTGGTGGTACTGGTCATAAATAC
>CBFGLL010000444.1:0-2069 GCA_965649585.1 uncultured Chitinophagaceae bacterium
TAACCCGTTTCCCCTGGTTTGATAGGTGCTTCGGGTTTTTCAGGCACAGTGCATCCGCAACTGGCTGTTGCATTGCTGATCACTAAAGGATCGGCACCCGTATTTTTAAAACGGAAGCTAAACTCCACCATTTCACCTTCTGCTATTTTTCCGAAATTAAACACACTGTCGATAATCTGTACCGAAGTGGGAGTGGTAGCCCCATTGGTAGTGGCAGCAACCGGGGTACTTGTAGCACTGCCGTCTGCAATCTTGTCTGTTTTACGAACATCGCATGCCACCAGAGAGGTTGCTATCAATGCCGTAAATGCAATGGATTTAAACATAGTGTTGTTGATTTTTATAAAGTACTGTTCTTAAAATTTCTTTTTTCAATCTTATTTTCTGCGGTGAGTTCTTTTTGGATATTATCCAGCAGGCCATTTACAAACTGTCCACTCTGTGGCGTGCTGTATGCCTTTGCCAGGTCGATATATTCATTTATGGTAACCTTGGTGGGTATGGTATCAAAATAAAGAAATTCGCAAACACCCATCTGCAGCAATATCAGGTCCAGGGCCGCTACACGGTCGGCATCCCAGTTCTTCAGTTTTGGTTTGATCAACTCGAGCGTCTGTTCTTTTTTGTCCTGCACCGTTTGTAAGAGCGACTTTGCAAAGCCCCACTTTTCCTTGCTTAAAATATCGTGGAAAACTTGCTCGGCGGGCTTTTGCAGGTAGTTGAGTACCAGCGTTTGCATCATTTCGGCATCATCGTCCCAGTTAATGAACTTTTCTTCTATATGTGTAATAAAAAGTTCGTTGGGCAGCATTAAGTAGTTGAATATATATTCCAGTATATGTTGCTCGCTTTTCTTTTGCCTGCTTTCCTGTTCTATATATTCCTTGTACTCGGTGGATGCCACAAGGTCCAGGTAGATTTTTTTCACCAGGTCATTGTCAATAATATGAACAAACTTGCCTTCAGATACGGTGGCTTTAAAGCTGCTATCTTCTATAATTTTCCAGAGTAGCTCATTGCCGGCAATTTTGGTATTGATGGCCAGGTCCGCCGCAGTAGGTAAGTGTTTACTGGCTTTTTGAAGTGCATCCTTTTCTGCATAACGGGCTACTTCTGTTATAAAATAAATGAGGTAGGAAAACAGTAAACGGGTTTGATCTATTTTTTTTGTAAGAATGGATTGCGACTCACCCGGTTTTGTTTGCCCATCCATACTATCGAGTACATACAGTGTTTGCATCACCTTCACACGTATATTTCTTCTACTTATCATGCAAAAAAGAACTTTATTGAGCCTGCAAAATTAGGGGAATATCTTTTTTTGGGAGGATATAAATCTAATTATTATCGCTTTATGAAAATTTGTCCTTAGGCTTTAACAAACTGTTGCAATTGTGGCAGCAAACTGCCACAAAGTAAGATTTCGGGCGATTGGTATAAAATTAGCCTACTTTCGCATACCCAAAAAAAAGGGAATATCTCACACTAAAAACAAAAAATCATAGCATTATGGCAAAAAAGTTAAGCATTACTCCGCTACATGATAGAGTAATTGTGAAACCTGCTGCGGCTGAAGAAAAAACTGCCGGTGGTATCATTATTCCTGATACTGCAAAAGAAAAACCACAACGTGGAACTGTATTGGCCGCCGGGCCGGGCAAAAAAGATGAGCCTGTTACTGTAAAAGCTGGCGATACTGTATTATATGGTAAATATGCCGGTACAGAAATCAGCATCGAAGGGCAGGATTACCTGATCATGAGGGAGAGTGATATCCTGGCAATCGTTTAGTTAGCCAATTATTCAACCGGATAATTGGCCGATGGGCATTATCACATTATCAAATTATCACATTATCAAATTCGAATTTATATGTCTAAAATGATCTACTTCGATATAGAAGCGAGAAATAAAATGAAAAAGGGTGTAGATACTTTGGCCAACGCCGTAAAAGTAACCCTGGGTCCTAAAGGCCGCAACGTTGTTATTGAGAAAAAATTTGGTGCACCGGCAGTAACTAAAGATGGTGTAACCGTAGCAAAAGAAATTGAACTGGAAGATCCCATTGA
>CBFGLL010000445.1:0-2062 GCA_965649585.1 uncultured Chitinophagaceae bacterium
TTTCGTTGATGGCCATGATGCGGTTTCGTTTTTCATCGGTGGCCGCATGAAGCGAAAGCGCCAGGTTAAAACGAACGCCATCATCACCGAGTTGTTTGATCATTTTTGCCACACCGGCAGTGGAAACAGTGATCCTTTTAGGGCTCATATTCATGCTATCGCTGGCGGTGATACGTTCTATGGATTTGAGCACATTTTTATAGTTCAGCAAGGGCTCACCCATACCCATGTACACGATATTGGTAAGGTTGTGGCCATACACTTTATTGCTTTGTTCGTTGAGCAGGGCCACCTGGTCGTATATTTCATCAAAACCCAGGTTGCGCTTACGATCCATGAGGCCGGTAGCGCAAAACTTACAACTGAGGCTGCAACCAATTTGTGATGACACGCAGGCAGTGTTTCTTTTTTCTGTGGGAATCAGCACACCCTCGATCATATAGCCGTCGTGGGTTTTAAAACGGCTTTTGAGCGTGCCATCGCTGCTGTGCTGCTCGGCGTCAACCGTAAGGGCTACCAGGTCAAATTCCTGCGCCAGTTTTTGCCGGAGGTCGAGGGAGAGGTTGCTCATGTCGTCGAAAGAGCGGGCATTTTTTTTCCAGAGCCATTCATAGGTTTGAATGGCACGGAATTTTTTATCGCCGATACTCTCAAAATATTCCTTTAACTGCGGAAGGCTGAACTCACGTATATTTTTTTTGCCTGACATGGGCGCAAAGTTACGAATGAAGAAGGGGATGGGAACACGGATAACGCAGATGCAAGGGATAATTATGATTTTCTTTCACATCGGGGGCCGTAGGGCTTGGAAAGCTTGCTTGCTTTATTTGCCGCTGGAAATTGGATTATCTTGCGGATAATTAACCAGAGATATATGAATAAAGTTTATGTGATCGATGCGGTTCGTACGCCGATTGGTAAATATGGCGGGGCGCTCAGTAATAAAAGACCGGATGACCTGCTGGCCCTTGTGATTAAGGCATTGGTGGCCCGTAATTCCTCGATCAATGTAAATTCAATAGAAGATGTGATTGCAGGGGCGGCCAACCAGGCGGGAGAAGATAACAGGAACGTAGCCCGTATGGCCGCTTTGCTGGCTGGTTTACCGGTAACTGTTGCAGGGAATACGGTGAACAGGCTCTGCGCCAGTGGACTGCAGGCTATTATGGACGGGGCCAGGATGATCGCCTGCGGCGATGCAGAGATCGTAATTGCCTGTGGGGTGGAAAGTATGACGAGGGCGCCCTTTGTAATGGGAAAAGCAAGTGCTCCTTTCGACAGGACGGCACAGGTGTTCGATACCACCATGGGCTGGCGGTTTATCAATAAGGAATTATCCGAAATGTATTACCCCTATACCATGGGTGAAACGGCTGAAAATGTAGCCAAACGCTGGAACCTGAGCCGCCATGCGCAGGATGAGTTTGCTATGGAAAGCCAAAGTAAGTATGCAGAAGCATTCAAGGCTGGAAAATTTGCAGATGAAATTATCCCGGTAAAAGTGGAGATGGGTAAAGAGAGTTTTGAATTTGACAAGGATGAACATCCCAGGTTATCAACCATGGAAAAACTATCCACTTTAAAGCCTGCCTTTTTAAAGGATGGTACTGTAACGGCTGGTAACAGCAGTGGTATTAATGATGGTGCAGCGGCGATGTTGCTGGTGAGTGAAGCAGCGATGGAGAAATATGGTTTGAAAGCGATGGCGACTATAAAATCGATGGCAGTGGCGGGGGTTGATCCTGCGGTGATGGGGATTGGCCCCGTACCGGCAACACAAAAAGCGCTGGATCGTGCAGGCCTAACTGTTAGTGACCTGGATTTAGTGGAACTAAACGAGGCATTTGCCTCTCAAAGCATTGCCTGTATTCATGACCTTGGTTTGGATCTTGAAAAAGTGAATGTAAATGGTGGTGCAATTGCATTGGGTCATCCGTTGGGATGTAGCGGGGTGCGTATCAGCACTACCTTATTGCATGAAATGAAAAAACGTAAAAGCAAATACGGTTTAGCTACGATGTGTGTGGGAGTAGGGCAGGGAGCTGCGGTGATTTATGAAGGG
>CBFGLL010000446.1:0-2060 GCA_965649585.1 uncultured Chitinophagaceae bacterium
GGCGGTTCAGATCAGCAGCACCTTATCACAATGGGTGATACTGGCCGGCCTTGGTATAATGGGTTTTGGCGGCGGCAACTCTACCATACTGCTGGTGGGTATAGCGCTGTTTGCAGTTACCACGCTGTTTTCGGTAATCACCTTGCCGGTAGAGTTTGATGCAAGTGCCCGTGCCTTGCGTTGGCTTGAATCTGCCAACATCACCACAGCTCCTGAAAAAGAAAAAGCGAAAGACGCTCTTAAATGGGCCGCTATGACCTACGTGGTAGCAGCACTTGCTTCCATCGCAATGCTTGCTCAATACATTATGATCTACATGGGTAGAAGGGATGATTAAAAAATTATAGAAGATTACGATAATTCGTGTAATTCGCCTTAATTCGTGCAATAGATTTTTAAATCAAAATGTAGAAACGACTAACTTTAGTTCAACAGAAAAATAAAACCAGATAAAATGGATTTTGGAAAAGAATTTGAAAAATATGCCATTAAGCATAAAGGTATCAACAGTAATACGCTGAGTGATTACACTAAAAAAAATACTCAGCAATACAGTGCATTTGCTGCACCAGCCGCAAGGTTTGACGTAACAGGGCTTACTCCTAACATCATTGAAGAACGCCCCATGAATGTTGCCGTAATGGATGTGTACAGCAGGTTAATGATGGACAGGATCATCTTCCTGGGTTACCCCATCAGCGACGAAGTGGCCAACATTGTTACAGCACAATTGTTGTTCATGGAAAGTACAGATCGCACAAGGGATATCCAGATGTATATCAACAGCCCCGGTGGTAGTGTTTATGCGGGTTTGGGTATGTATGATACCATGCAGATCATTACGCCGGATATTGCCACCATTTGCACCGGTATTGCTGCCAGCATGGCGCAGGTGCTCATGTGTGCCGGTGCAAAAGGAAAACGTTCTGCTTTAAAACATAGCCGCATCATGATGCACCAGCCAAGTGCAGGCGCCATGGGCCAGGCAAGTGATATCGAGATCACCGTAAATGAAGTAAGAAAATTAAAAAGGGAATTGTACGAAATCATTTCACAGCACACAGGGCAGCCGGTAGAAAAAATCGAAGCGGATTGCGACAGGGATAAATGGCTTACGGCACCCGAAGCAAAAGAATATGGATTGGTAGATGAAGTGTTGGCTATAAACCCTCGCAAAGAAAAAACAACCTAGGGTTTTATTTAAAGCAAGATCCCGCCAATATTAGCTGCGGGATAACCACTATAAATAATCATAAAAAAAATAATTCAATTTATAATGAGTACATATAACAAGACTAAAAGAATGGAAGAAGAGGAAGAACAGGAAATGCCTGAACTTCCGGAAAACCCGATGGAAAAGATGATGAGCGGATGGAGGTTTGACAAAAAATTTATTGAACAGCGGAAAATATTTTTATGGGGACCCGTAGATGATAAATCTGCAAAGGATATTACAGATCGCCTGATGTACCTGGAAGCCATTGACCCGGGAAAAGAAATTACTTTTTACATTAATAGCCCCGGCGGCGTGGTTACCAGTGGTATGGTGATATACGATACCATGCAAATGATCTCTTCTCCTGTAAGTACGGTGTGTATGGGAATGGCAGCCAGCATGGGAAGCATATTGCTGAGTGGCGGTGAAAAAGGAAGAAGGTTCATTTATAAACATGGTGAAGTAATGATTCACCAACCGAGTGGTGGAGGAAGGGGCACCAGTGCCGACCTCGAGATCATGGCTTTGCAGATAAAAAAAGCAAAAGACCTGGGAGCAAGAATCCTCGCAGAAAATTGTGGCCAGACCATAGAAAAAGTGATGAAAGATTTTGACAGGGATTATTGGATGGATGCACAGGAATCAATTGCCTACGGTATTGTAGATGGGGTGGTAGAAAAGATATAGACCATTTTTTAAATAATGGACTGAGGCTGGACCAGGTGCAGCCTTTTTTATGCAGGATGTTGTTTTTTTTACCAATAGAAGTCTCGTGCTTTCCCCTTTCTTCCATTGACTATGAACCATTTACCAACAATCGGAAGGAACTGGTATTTAACCAAGC
>CBFGLL010000447.1:0-2052 GCA_965649585.1 uncultured Chitinophagaceae bacterium
AAATTTCTCTATTCGTTTTATGAAATAGCTTTGCAATTCATGTTCATCTTTCAGGTGTTCGGTTTTAATGCGTTGCTGGCAGGCCGCACATTGTTTCCACCTGGTTTTGGGGCATTCATCCCCACCGATATGGATCAGTTTGGAAGGAAAGAGATCAATCACTTCATCCAGCACATGCTGTAAAAAAGTAAATGTGCTGTCGTTGCCTGCACAAAACACATCATCAAAAACGCCCCAGGTATCTGCAGCCTTGTAAGGGCCCTTGGTACAGCCGAGTTGAGGATAGGCGGATAATGCCGCCAATGCATGACCCGGCATTTCAATTTCAGGTATCACGTTGATATGCCTTTCAGCAGCGTAACGAATTACTTCTTTAATTTCTTCCTGGCTGTAATGGCCGCAGTATCTTTTGCCATCGTATTTATCGCTGCCATACCTGCCGATCAATGTCTGCTCACGGCAACCGCCGATAGTAGTTAACAGCGAGTATTTTTTTATTTCGATCCTCCACCCCTGGTCATCGGTTAAATGCCAATGAAAATTGTTGAACTTATGAAAAGCCAGGTAATCAATATAACGCTTTACAAAATCGACAGAGGCAAAGTGCCGGGCAACGTCGAGGTGCATGCCCCTGTAACCAAAGCGGGGGTAATCTTCTATCTGTAAAAAAGGAATTCTTCGCTGTACCGTGCCTGAGGCAGAAGGTTCCATCAGTTGCAACAGGGTTTGCATACCATAAAATAAACCCGCTGCATCATTCCCTGTAATGCCAACCCTGCCCCTGCTGGCAGAAAGCTGGTAACCTTCTGCCGGCGTTTGTTTTTTGCCCAGCGATAATACAGCGTTAGTTCTGTTGGCTACCACAGAAGGTACTACCTGTAACGCATACCCGTTTTGCTGCTGCAGGTAAGCATTAAAAATAGCGGCCACGGCTTTCTCTGTTTTTCCCCTCGCTACCAGCACGGTTGCAGGGTCAATGGTTACTTCACCGGCAGATTGGATAACACTCACCGGCGCAGGAGTAAGCTGCAACGGTTCCTGTGCAAAGGCAGATAAGGAAAGCAATAGGAGCGCTGGAAAAAAGATTTTTTTCATCTGTGGATGTAGAAATAAGCTTTTAAAAATGCCAATATTCAATTTTGGAATCCTAAATTTAGCCAAACATTATCAAACCGTTATGGCTGAAGATATAAATGCGCAAACGATAGAACGTTTTTATAAGGCGTTTCAGCAAAAAGATTACGCAACAATGAATAGCTGCTATAGCGATGATATTGTTTTTTATGATCCTGTATTTGAGCTGCTGGAAAATGGCCGGGCAAAACAAATGTGGGAGATGCTTTGTAAGTCTGCAAAGGATTTAACCATTGAGTATGGAAACATTAAAGCACTTGACGAAGAGTATTATACCTGCGACTGGGTAGCCCGTTATACTTTCTCCCGCACGGGCCGGCCGGTGATCAATCATGTAAAGGCACATATGAAAATGCTCGATGGCAAAATAGTGGAACACAGTGATGCTTTCAGTATTCATAAATGGAGTACGCAGGCCCTGGGTTTTAAAGGAAAACTGCTGGGCTGGAATAGTTTTTTTCAACGCAAAATCAAAAACATGGCCCGGCGCAACCTTATCCTGTTTATTGAAGGTAAAATGCAGGATTAGCCCGGTTACCCACAACTGTTAGCAACTGTTGGCTGCAAAAGTATTTACGGTTGCTTAATTTTCTGATTCAACAACCAAAACTACAGGTATGGACACTACAATTTTCAGCCAGCTCAACTGGCTTGCCGTATTATGCGGTGCTTTAGCTTATTTTTTGTTGGGAGCCATCTGGTATTCGGCGCTATTTAAAAATCAATGGATTGCACACACGGGCGTGAATGCGGAAGATCCCAACGCCAGAAAAGGAATGGGCGCCATCATGTTTACTTCCTTTGTTTTAATGTTTTTAACTGCATTTGGAATTGCCTTGCTGCAGGCAAAAATGGGGTTGATAGGCGGATGGATGAGCGGGTTGAAACTGGGATTAACCACCGGATTATTATTTGGCG
>CBFGLL010000448.1:0-2050 GCA_965649585.1 uncultured Chitinophagaceae bacterium
CTATCGAGGTGACCACCTACGGTAAGGATCTGTTCTGGAAATTCGGTTCCTTTTATTTCACCAACTACATTAAAAGAGGGTACATCCGGCAAAATCTGGCAAAAGGTTTTAATAGATGCTCTAATTAAATTTTTTTTCAGCAACTCCCTACTTAGCCATTCTGCATCTGCAGTACTGATGGCAACCGCTGGTATTTTCGGAAATGAATCATTATACCGGGTTGCACCGGTGTGTGGAAACTCGTCAATATTACTGGCCAGCGAACGTACCATTACACCTAAAGCTCCATACTTCGCCGCATTACTGGGTCCGTCTCTACGTCCAATACCTGCCTCACCATATGCCCTGAACGTTCGGATATGCGTGGGGTCCATCGGTATATTAAAAAAAACGATCTTGCCCTTTATTGCAGCAGCACCCAATTGGTCCAACTCCTTCATACTTTTCACTTCTACCACAGCTGCATCTATTCCCTTTTTACCCGTTCCTACAGAATTACCTAATGCAGTTAAGCGAAGTTTATAGTTGGGCTGGCCTTTTCGGATGATAACCCCTTCTTCTTTGGCGCCTCTCACCCAATGCGGCACCATGCATGGTTGCAGGATTACGGTATCTGCGCCTGCTGCTTTAAGCATACGGGCTGTGGCTTCCACGGCCTTCTGCGCTCCTGGAGAGCCACTCAGCCGATGACCAATATTTTTGGTGAGAAAACGCAGGTTTTCGTAGGCAGCACTGTTTTTCATTACCTCCCGGGCAATCTGTTTTACTACAAATTCATCATTTTGTTGTGCAATACCCAGGAGAGAAATACAACTGAAAAAGAGGCCGGCACAAAACGTTTTTATCATAAATACCTAATTAAAACAAACTTACTTAATTAGCTCCATTCATATAAATTAAAATCAAGTCGGGCGATTATCGGTAAATTGCAAAACTCATTATTCAACACTTGTTTTATGAATATAGCAATTGTGTGCTACCCCACCTTTGGTGGAAGTGGCGTGCTGGCAACTGAACTGGGAAAAGCCCTTGCAGACAAAGGGCACAACATTCATTTTATTACCTACCAGCAACCGGTACGCCTGTCGGGTTTTCATGCCAACATTTTTTATCACGAAGTGCATGTGCCTACCTATCCGTTATTTGATTATCCTCCATACGAAACCGCTTTGGCCAGTACCATGGTAGATGTGGTACAAAACCACGACATCGATGTGTTACACGTGCATTACGCCATTCCACATGCTTCCACTGCTTATATGGCTAAACAAATACTGGCAAGGGAAAATAAAAAGATCCCATTTATCACCACGCTGCACGGCACCGATATTACATTGGTAGGGAGGGACAAAACCTACCGGCCGGTGGTTACCTTTTCTATGCTGGAAAGTGATGTGCTCACCGCAGTGTCGGCAAATTTAAAAGATGAAACTTATCGCAATTTTAAAATAGATAAACCCATCGAAGTGATCTACAATTTTGTAGATGTAAAACGTTTTCATAAAAAGCCGGTAGATGCGTTTAAAAAGCTGATTGCACCTCATGGAGAGAAAATCATTGTACATGCTTCCAATTTCAGGAAAGTAAAAAGAGTGGACGACGTGCTCAAAACCTTTTTGATCATTAATAAAACTGTTCCCTCAAAGCTGCTATTGCTGGGTGATGGCCCCGAGCGTGGCGATATAGAACAGATGGCCAGGGATTGTGATGAATGCGGGGAAATAAAATTTTTGGGTAAGCAGGAACAGATGGAGGACATTTTACCCATCGCCGATCTATTTTTATTGACCAGCGAATACGAAAGCTTTGGCCTTGCCGCCCTCGAAGCAATGGCGGCAGAAGTGCCCGTAATTTCCACCAACGCCGGTGGTTTGCCAGAGATCAATATTAACGGTTATTGTGGCTACATGAGCAACGTGGGAGATGTAGAAGACATGGCAAAAAATGCCATCACCATCCTAAAAGATGAAGAGACACATTTGCAATTCAAAAAAAATGCATTGCAGCAGGCAAAAAAATTCGACATCGACAATATCGTTCCGGTATATGA
>CBFGLL010000449.1:0-2048 GCA_965649585.1 uncultured Chitinophagaceae bacterium
CCCTAGCAGCCCGGGAAGCGGTGCCATAAGCCTCAGGAGAAATTATGGCGATGATGCAAGAAGTGAAGTAATGCTTGATGCAGCCGGTAATATCTACCTTGCTTCCAGTACACAATCCAACGGCTTCCCCACTCAAAATGCTATTCAGAATACATTTGGCGGAGGCATACAGGATGGCGTGATTTTAAAATTCAATCCTACCCTGGGTAATTTATTATTTAGTACTTTTTTTGGAGGCAGTGGTGATGATGCCTGTTTTGTATTGAACCTGAATCCGAATACAAACGGCTTGTATGTGGCCGGCGGTACGGGCAGCAATAATTTACCTGGCGACCGCAGCGGCGTAATCGGTGGAACTTTTGCCGGAGGTATAGCCGATGGTTTTGTTACACAACTGCGTAATGACGGGTCTGCCATCATAAAAACCTCTTACCTTGGTACAGGTGCCATTGACCTAGTGTACGGTTTAAAATTTGACAGGAAGGGTTTCCCTTATGTGATGGGCACTACCACAGGATCCTGGCCCGTGATTAATGCTACTTTCAGCAATGCTGGCTCCAAACAGTTTATAGCCAAATTGCAGCCGGATCTTTCAGCATACATTTATTCAACCGTTTTTGGTACAGCTTCCAGTGTTCCCAATATTTCTCCCATTGCATTTTTGGTGGATCGTTGTGAAAACGTGTATGTTTCCGGCTGGGGCGGTGGTATCAATGTGGACCACCTTTATACTACAGGGAATACATTTGGACTACCGGAGGTAGATCCATTGCCGGGTATTCCTGCAGCCGATGGCAGAGACCTTTATTTTTTCGTTTTGGAACGTAACGCTACCAGTCAATTATTTGGAAGTCATTTTGGACAGAATGGTGGTTTGGGAGATCATGTGGATGGGGGTACTAGTCGCTTTGATGAAAATGGCGTGATTTACCAGGCTATTTGTGCCAATTGCAGTGGCAACTCTAATTTTCCAACCACCGCAGGTGTATGGGCCACCAGGAACGGAAGCAATAACTGTAACCAGGCTGTTGTAAAAATTGAAATGAATTTTGCAGGGGTTGGTGCCGGGGTGCAGGCAAGTATCGAGGGTGTAAAAAATGATACCACGGGCTGTATTCCTTTAACTGTAAATTTTGCGGATACGCTTCGCAAAGGCAAAACTTTTTACTGGAACTTTGGAGACGGTAGTCCCACCGTTATCACCACCGCTCCTACTACCAGTCACACATACACTGCGGTTGGCACCTACCAGGTGATGCTGATTGCAGAAGACAGTTCTACCTGTAATATCAGAGATACTGCTTTTGTTACCATCAGGGCCGGCAACAACGAGGCACTTTTAGATTTTAATTATGCCAAGTTACCACCCTGTGAGAGCCTCACCATGCAGTTCACCAATACATCGTCAGCAGCGATTGGAAATTTTGGTCCCCGGTCATTTATCTGGGATTATGGAGATGGCAGCCCGTTGGACACAGCAGGTCTTACACCGCCACGGCAACATACATATACTTCTACCGGAACTTACCTGGTAAAACTAATATTAATTGATCCCGGGTTCTGCAATGCGCCGGATACCGTGATAAAAGAAGTAAGGATCAATGCGCTGGTAGTTGCTCAATTTGAAACAGATTCTCTGGGCTGTGCTCCTTATCCTGCAGTGTTTACCAACACTTCGCTGGCGGGCACTGATTTTTTATGGGAATTCGGAGATGGAAACACTTCTACTGAAGTAAATCCCACACATATTTATGCGAACCCAGGTGTGTATAATGTACGGCTCATTGCTACGGACACCAGTACGTGCAACAGGGTAGATACATCAGATTATTTTACCATTAGGGTTGAAGCTGCGCCAAATGCATTTTTTAGCTGGGGACCTAATCCACCAACTGCCAATACACCTGTTCAGTTTACGAACCAGTCTACCGGGGCTATCAACTATTTATGGAATTTTGGAGATGGGGAAAGTTCAACTGCTGTAAACCCTTCCCATCAATATCAAACCACGGGAACCCAAAATGCTGAGCTGATTGCCTATACCGCTG
>CBFGLL010000450.1:0-2043 GCA_965649585.1 uncultured Chitinophagaceae bacterium
AACGAGTTTCACGGTTGTAAAACTATTGTCCTTGTTTGGACTGATAATTTTTGGATTTTTATTGGCCGCAAAGGCAGAGATATGGAATGCCAACTGGAGCGATGCCTGGACCATGGTAAACCGAAATGCAGAAGGACAAGTGGTAGGCGGTGTTGTTGGTAGTGCTGTGTTGGGTGCTATAGCAGCCTCCATGGTGGGTTCTATTTTTAGCAGTGATGCCTGGAACAACGTAACGTTTATTGCAGGTGAAGTAAAAAATCCTAAGCGGAATATCGGCCTGGCTTTGTTTTTAGGCACACTCATCGTAACCATCATTTATGTTTCTGCCAACCTCATGTATGTAAGTGTGTTACCCATGAATGAAATTGCAAGTGCACCGCAAGACAGGGTAGCCGTGTCTGCAGCCAATGCCATCTGGGGCGATATTGGGAAATACGTAATTGCGGTAATGATTATGATCTCCACTTTTGGATGTAACAATGGCCTTATACTTTCGGGTGCCAGGGTGTATTATACCATGGCCCAGGACGGGTTGTTTTTCAAAAAAACCGGCACACTCAACAAAAACAATGTACCGGAATTTGCACTATGGATTCAATGTGCAGTTGCATCACTGCTTTGCCTTAGTGGTAAGTATGGCGACCTTCTAGACATGATCTCGTTTGTGGTAGTGTTGTTTTATGCAATTACTATCCTGGGTATTTTCGTGTTAAGGAAAAAACGCCCGGATCTGGAGCGGCCTTATAAGGCATTTGGGTATCCCATTTTGCCCGCTATTTATATTTTAATGGCTATCAGCTTTTGTGTTTTACTGATTTGGTATAAACCGACCTATGCAGGCTGGGGGCTTGGGATTGTGCTGGCTGGCATCCCGATTTATTATATAGCACATGCAAACAAAAAATCTTCTTAATAAAAAAGACACCGGCGAAAGCCGGTTTTTTTATTGATCGGATTATTACTGCACTAAGAACTCAGCGTAAAATGAATATTTTTGCGTTATAAATACTTTTATGCAACCATTTTCCATAGCCATCCACGGTGGGGCAGGTACCATCCTGAAATCTGATATGACTCCTGCCCTCGAAGACGCTTATACAAAGGCTTTGGAAGAAGCAATAGAAGCGGGTTATAAAATATTGGCCGGGAAGGGTTCCTCGGTGGACGCCGTAATTGCAGCTACTGTAAGTCTCGAAAACAATATTCTTTTTAATGCCGGGCGTGGATCCGTGTTTACAAAAAAGGGAGTTCATGAAATGGACGCTGCCATCATGGAAGGGCAAACTTTGGGAGCAGGTGCGGTGGCAGGTGTAAAAAATATTGGTAACCCCATTTTGCTGGCAAGGGAAGTGATGTTGAACAGCGATCATGTTTTCCTGAGCGGGGAGGGAGCTACCGAGTTTGCCATTAAACAAGGAATGGAATTATCAGCAGAAGATTATTTTTTTTCCGAATTCCGCTATAAACAGTGGACGGCTATGCGAGACAATGAAGGCTACGCACTCGATCATTCTACACAGGGCGTAGAGGGTCTGATGAAGGACAAAAAATTTGGTACCGTAGGTGCAGTGGCCTGTGATGTATTTGGCAACCTTGCGGCGGCTACCAGCACCGGGGGAATGACAAATAAAAAATACGGGCGTATCGGCGACAGCCCGGTGATAGGTGCGGGCACCTATGCTAACAATAAAACCTGTGCCGTGAGTTGTACCGGGCATGGAGAGCCATTCATTAAAGCAGTGGCGGCTTATGACGTAAGCTGCCTGGCGGAATACCGGGGATTAAGCTTACAGCAAGCAGTAGACGAAGTTGTCAATAAAAAATTAGTGGCGATAGATGGAGAAGGTGGCATGATAGCTGTAGATACAAAAAATAACATTGCTATGCTATTTAACAGTGCCGGTATGTATCGGGCCATGCGGAAAAGTGATGGTGAAAAAATAGTGGCCATTTACCGATAATTTCGGCTAATAACATATTTACCCTAATTGAATTTCGAATGAAAAAATATGCTATCATAGTAGCAGGCGGCAACGGGAGCCG
>CBFGLL010000451.1:0-2037 GCA_965649585.1 uncultured Chitinophagaceae bacterium
TCTGCCGCTTTGGTGAAAAAGAAGGTGCTTTTGGATTTGTGGTGAACAAAGAATATCATCAAACCCTTAATGAACTCATCCCCGACCTGCCGGGTTTTGAATGGCCGGTTTACACCGGTGGACCCGTGCAGATGGATACCTTGCATTACCTGCACTCCTATCCCCAATTGCTGCCCGATAGCCAGGAAGTATGCGAAGGCGTGTACTGGGGCGGTGAATTTGAACTTTTGAAAACACTGATAAAAGAAGGCAGTATTACTACTGATAAAATCCGTTTTTTCCTTGGTTACAGCGGCTGGGATGCCGGGCAACTGGAGGCGGAAATTGAAGAAAAAAGCTGGCTAACAGTACCGGCTAACCGAAAACTGATATTCGACACTTCAACTGATGATACCTGGAAGATGAGCCTGAAAGCACTGGGTGGAAAATATGAAATGATGATCCATTTTCCTACGGATCCACAGCTCAACTGATCCGGGCTATCACAATTGGGATACATAAAAATTCACGAAGAAGAATTATGCAACCTTGAGCATACTCAGTTTGCTGGTGTTGAATTTACGTTCCGCATATTCCAGCGTCACTTCAAAACTCTTCACTTTCTGACTGGGAAGTTCAAACATGGCATCTGTAAGGATACTTTCGCAGATACTTCGCAAACCACGGGCACCTAACTTGTACTCCAGGGCTTTGGTCACCATAAAATCATACACCTGCGGCTCAAATGTTAAGGCTATTCCTTCAATTTCAAACAGCTTTACAAACTGCTTGATAAGGGAGTTTTTGGGTTGCGTAAGTATGTTCCTGAGCGTGCTGGCATCAAGCGGATTAAGGTAGGTCACCACCGGCAAACGCCCGAGCAATTCCGGTATCAGGCCAAAATGTTTAAGATCCACGGCGTTCACAAATTGCAGCAGGTTATTGTGCTGGTATTCCTGCAATTCTTTGTTTACATTAAAACCGATCGCATTGGTATTAACCCGTCGTGCAATTATTTTATCGATTCCATCAAATGCGCCTCCGCAGATAAAGAGTATATTCTGGGTGTTAACCTTTACCAGTTTTTGTTCAGGATGTTTGCGGCCTCCCTGCGGTGGCACCAATACTTCGCTGCCCTCTAATAATTTCAACAGCCCCTGCTGCACGCCTTCACCACTCACATCACGGGTGATGGATGGATTGTCATTTTTGCGGGCTACTTTATCTATCTCGTCTATAAAAACGATCCCTCTTTCTGCAGCCTGCACATCATAGTTGCATGCCTGCAACAGGCGGGTAAGCATACTCTCCACATCTTCTCCCACATAACCTGCTTCTGTAAAAACGGTAGCGTCTACAATTGCAAATGGCACATTCAGCATGCGGGCAATTGTTTTTGCCAACAAAGTTTTACCTGTACCGGTTTCGCCCACCATTACGATATTGCTTTTTTCTATTTCAACATCGTTATCTATTTTTTGATTCAGCCTTTTATAGTGATTGTACACAGCCACTGCCAGTATCTTTTTGGCATCATCCTGCCCGATAACATACTCATCTAAAAATTTCTTTATTTCAAGCGGTTTTCTAACAGTGAGTTTCCCAAAGTTGGATGGGGTTGGTTTTGGCTCGTTGGTAATTCCCAATTCCTGGGCAATGATCTCTTCTGCGTGTTCCACACAGTTTTCACAAATATGCCCGTCTTGCCCGGCGATCAATATCTTCACTTCTTCCCGGTTACGACCGCAGAATGAGCAATGTAGAGGTTGTTGTTTTGCCATTAAAAAAATTTAGTATTCTTAGTGCAGCACCTGTTATTTGTGCAGTTGCAAAGTTAACCCTTTTAAGTTGTAACGCCGTTATTGACAATATAATATCGACAAATGATGCTTGGTTAAATACCAGTTCCTTCCGATTGTTGGTAAATGGTTCATAGTCAATGAAAGAAAGCAGAAATCAATGGAACTGTGTCGGTAAAAAAGATCATTCTGCATAAAAAAAAGCTGCACATGGTGCAGCCTCATTATTCGTTATTTCAAAAGAGGTTTAGACCTTTTC
>CBFGLL010000452.1:0-2017 GCA_965649585.1 uncultured Chitinophagaceae bacterium
ACGGGTGGACACAACCCATCATCAACCGCATCAACATGCTCTCCACGGGCATCAGAACAGATGTGGGTATAAAAGTGTATGGTCAAAACCTGGATACCATCGCATCCGTTTCAGAAAAAGTTAAACTGGCGCTGGAAGGAACCGAGGGTGTTGCAGATCTTTATGTGGAACCTATTACCGGTGGAAAATATTTGTCTATTGACGTGCGCCGGGTTGATGCAGGCAGGTATGGCCTTAATGTGGATGATGTAAACCAGGCGGTGGAAACCGCCCTGGGTGGTGCGCCCATCGGGCAAACAGTAGAAGGCCGCCAACGTTTTGCTATCAACCTGCGGCTGGCACAGGATTATAGAAACAGCATTGAACGCATCAAAAGAATTCCACTTTCTTCACCGGGTTTTGGCGAAGTGCCTTTAAGTGCAGTGGCCGATATAAAATTTGAAGACGGCCCGCCGATGATCAATTCAGAAAATGCATTGCTGCGGGGCGCTGTATTATTCAATGTGCGTGACCGTGACCTGGGCAGCACCGTAGAAGAAGCCATGAAAAAACTGAACCAGCATGAAGGCATTTTGCCTGCCGGTTATTTTATTGAGTGGAGTGGACAATATGAAAACCTCATCCGTGGACAGCAAACACTTATGTGGATCGCACCCATTGTACTGCTCATCATTTTTTTCTCCCTCTATTTTGCTTTTCGTTCCATCAGGGAAGCCTTTTTAAGTTTGATAACGGTGCCCTTTGCTTTAATAGGCGGCGCATATCTTATTTATTTCTGGGGAGTGAATCTGTCAGTGGCAGTGGCGGTTGGATTTATTGCCTTGTTTGGTATTGCTGTGGAAACGGGTATCGTAATGATCATTTATTTAAACGATGCCATGCAGCAGCTGATAAAATTAAAAGGCAACTCCAGCGCAACCATCACAAAAAAGGATTTGCAGGAGTATGTGATTCATGGTGCGGCAAAACGGCTACGCCCTAAGATCATGACGGTATGTGTGAGTCTTTTTGGCCTGGTGCCCGTATTGTGGGCAACCGGCGTAGGCACCGATGTAATGAAACCTGTGGTACTGCCTATGATCGGCGGCGTGTTTACTTCTGCCGTTCACATCCTGCTGGTAACACCACTGATATTTTTAATGACAAAAGAATACGAATTACGCAAACACGGAAAACTCGAAGTATATGATGCACACCATTAAAAAATATGTAATGCTGGTACTGCTGCTGCCGCTTGCTGCGGTGGCCCAGCAGGGCGAAGTGATGAGCCTGCCCGAGATCCTTCAAAAAATTGACAACGACAACCTGTTGCTCAAAACCTATGCTGCCCGGGCAGAAGGCTATCGATACAGCGCCGATGCGGCCACTGCATGGATGCCACCTATGATTGGCCTGGGAACATTCATGACGCCTTATCCTTTTCAAAAAGTAATGGACGAAAGAGACAAAGGTTCCCTGATGTTGCGGGTGGAGCAGGAAATTCCCAACGGCAAAAAACTGCAGGCACGTAAAAATTATATCCGCTCGCAGGGCAACCTTGAAACTGCCGGGCGTGCAGTGAGTTTAAACGATTTGAAAGCAGCTGCAAAAACCCAGTATTTCAACTGGCTGGTAGCAGCGCAGAAAATAAAAATAATTGAAGCCAATGAGCGCATACTGGTTACCATGAAAAAAATTGAAGAAGTGCGGTATCCTTACAACCAGTCGCAGTTGAGCACCGTGTATAGGGCAGAAGCGGAGATTCAAAAGAACCGCAACATGTTGCCGATGCAGCAGGGTATTATCGCCAGGGCCAAAGGATATCTCAATGCACTCATGAACCGGCCCGGCAATACCAGCTTCAGCATTGATACCAGTTATGAGCCGGGCTTTGTTGCCACTGCGGCTTATGATACAGCGAGCCTTGCTGCACAAAGAAAAGATGTGTTGCAGATGAATGAAGGTATTCGTTCCATGCAGCTCAATATTGAAGCCATGAAGCTGGAACGCAAGCCTACCTTCCGCATCCAGCTGGATC
>CBFGLL010000453.1:0-2011 GCA_965649585.1 uncultured Chitinophagaceae bacterium
AAGATGTGATGATCTCCATGCTGGAAGTATTGGATGATTGTGACCGTGCGGAAAAGCAAATTCAGCAGAGCGAAGATATCGGCCAGGTAAAAGAAGGAATCCAACTGGTGTTTCATAAACTGAGATCTGTTTTAAGCCAGAAAGGATTGGCTGCAATGGACAGTGTCAACACCGATTTTGATGTAGAAAAACACGAAGCTATTTCAGAAATAGCAGCCGGACCAGAAAAAACAGGCAAAGTGGTAGATGAAGTGGAAAAAGGATACACGCTGAATGGTAAACAAATAAGATTCGCTAAAGTAGTTGTAGGAAAATAAGCACACTTGCATTAAAGCAAATTATGAAAAGAGATTATTACGAAGTGTTGGGCGTGGCCAAGGGTGCTACTGCCGAAGAGATAAAAAAAGCTTATCGCAAAGTGGCTATGCAATACCACCCGGATAGGAATCCCGGTGACAAAGCTTCTGAAGAGAAATTCAAGGAAGCAGCAGAAGCGTATGAAGTGCTGAATGATGCAGATAAAAGAGCCCAGTACGATCGATTTGGCCACAACGCATTTGGCCAGGGCCGTCCGGGAGGCTTTAATGGTGGCGGCGGAATGAATATGGAAGATATCTTCAGCCAGTTTGGAGATATTTTCGGCGATGATGCCTTCGGTAGTTTTTTCGGCGGCGGTGGAGGAAGAAGAGGCGGAACCACCCGTGGTCATGGAGCAAGGGGTAGCAATCTCCGTGTAAAATTGAAATTGAATTACGAAGAGATGGCAAAGGGTACTTCCAAAACCATCAAAGTAAAAAAACATATTAAATGCAGCACCTGCCAGGGTAGCGGGGCAAAAGATAAAAACAGCGTACAAACCTGTACAGGCTGTGGTGGCAGCGGACAGGTGCGTAAAGTTCAGAATACTTTTTTAGGCCAGATGCAAACGGTTACTACCTGTCCCACCTGTCATGGTGAAGGTACCACCGTTACGGCAAAATGTACTGCCTGCAAAGGTGATGGAAGATTGTATGGGGAGGAAACTGTAACCATTGAAATACCGGCAGGTGTGCAGGAAGGCATGCAACTGAGCATGAGTGGAAAAGGAAATGCAGGCGAAAGGGGTGGAGCACCGGGCGACCTTATCATTTTAATTGAGGAAGAAGCGCACCCGCAATTACAGAGGGATGGATTAAATGTAGCTTTCGATCTTCATATTTCGTTCCCCGATGCAGTGTTTGGCACCCAGGTAGAAGTGCCCACCATTGACGGCCGGGCAAAAATTAAAATTCCGGCCGGCACACAAAGTGGTAAAATATTCCGACTTAAAGGCAAAGGCTTTCCCCAGGTAAATGGTTACGAAAAAGGAGACCAGCTGATACATGTGAATGTGTGGACGCCACAACACGTTAATGCCGAAGAAAAAGAAGCACTGGAAAAAATGCAGCAATCTCAGAATTTTGAACCTAAACCTGAAAAGTCGGATAAATCTTTCTTTGATAAAGTTAGAGAGATGTTTGGCTAATGGTCTGCTGAGCGCATAAACTTTCCTGTAAATTTGCTGGTGATCACATCATTAAAAAATATTGCCGTACCCTTTATTGCGGGTATATTGCTCTTGTTGACTTCGTGCAGCAAAACCGACGACACGATCACCGGTAAGGCCAATATCGCTTTGGTAAATGCTGCTTATGGTTCGGGTCCGCTCCATCTTGCTTCTTCTGCTGTTAACATTAGCTCCACGCCGGTAAACTTGGGAGAAACGTCGGGCATTGCTGATAGCCCTTACATTTCTACAAACGCCGGGCTTAGAAACTTTACCATATCAAACACAACTGGTGCTATTTACAATGCCAACTATCATATTGGTATCAACCGAAATTATAGCCTGCTGGTATTTGATACACTTAATGCAAGCGCTGCGGTTAAGACACTCCTGGTAAATGATGACCTGGCCGTTCCTGATACCGGCTTTGCTGCTGTTCGATTTTTCAATCTCTCTGCCGATGCCGGCATCGTGAATGTTAGTTTT
>CBFGLL010000454.1:0-2007 GCA_965649585.1 uncultured Chitinophagaceae bacterium
AGGCAGTCTTTAGTCAATGTTTGACAGAACACGATCAATATTCGATCATGATTCGATTAGGAATCGATTAAGAATCGTGTTATTATACCTTAAATATAAGAAAAATATTACAATTGATGAGGTTCCAACCCAAATCGGGCTAATTACCCCCATCCGCCGGCGGGGAGCAGGCTATCAACAACCTTCCTGGCACAAGAGCATTTTGTGGGTCTTCCCTCGAAATACCAGTAACTTAAAGATAGGGAAAATAATTAATACTACGGCATTGTTATCCTTTCATTTTTCGATGGAGCAATATTACCTGTATTTTAATACTATCATACAGCAATCCCAGGAATAAGAGCAGCGCAGCAGCAATTAAAAAACGGATGCCCATGCCCGGGTAGGCTAACCCGCCGATAACACCGCCGGCGAAAAAGAACAGGATGATGGTTAGGCGGAGGCGGATGGAAGCCTTCAGTTGCTTTTTGTTTTCTGCTGTTTTAAAGAAAAACAATTGCGATAATTCAATGCCCAGGTCGGTAAACAAACCGGTTAAATGCGTGGTGCGCACATTGGCTTTGGAAATGGTGGTTACCAGGGAGTTTTGGAGGCCCATGGCAAACAGGAGCCCGAAGGCCAGCAGGTCGGGGTGGCTGTTGATGGCAGGCATGCTCCAGCTGCCGATCAGCACCAGGATGATACATTCCAGCATCACGGGTGCAGCATACATGTAGCGTTCAGATCTTCTGGATATGGATTCTATCATAAGGTTGGATACAAAGGAACCCATAAAAAAAAACAGGATGTAGAGGAAATAAACAAAGCCCTGCCAGAACTGGAGCCTGATCACTTCTTCCATAAAATACGCAAAGTGACCGGTAACATTGGTGGTGAGTTTTTGAATGGCTAAAAACCCCACTACGTTTACAATTCCCGCAATAAAAGAAAGTAAAGATGCAATTTGTAGATTGTGATGATAACTGCGTGTTTTGCCCCGGTGTCTGAACATGTACGAGCTGTTTTGGGATAAGGCCTGCGCAGCCGGGCTTCAGCCGCTGCCGTATAAAGTTAGAACTTTTGAACCGTTGAACCCTTGAAACCTCTTAAACCCTTGAAACCTCTTAAACCTTTGAAACCTCTTAAACCCTTGAAACCTCTTAAACCTCTTAAACCTCCTAAACCTTTGAAACCCTTGCAACCTTCAAAACCGCAGCTCAACCGCACATCCAACAGCTCCATTTTTACGTAAGTAAACAACACTGTTATTCATCAACAAAACGATCGTTATGTTATCAACCATATTTTTATTTTCAATGCCTGGTGGCGGCGAGTGGATCCTCATCGTATTAATTGTATTGCTCATTTTTGGCGGAAAAAAGATCCCTGAATTAATGAAGGGCATAGGAAAAGGAATGAGGGAATATAAAGATGCCAAAGATAAAATTGGTCACGAAATGGAAGAAGGATACCAGGAACGGGCTTCGAAATAAATTGGTACACGCTATGGGAACGGGCCGGTATTGCCGGCCTTTTTTTGCATGTAAAAAAATAGCCGTAAGAAAAATCCTACGGCTGTTTTCACCAATAAAAATACCCGCTTATAAAATAAATGGATCTACGATAGCCAATACCTGGTCTTTGGTAAGTATTTCATCAAATGCACCGGATGCTGCTTCTGCAGAAAGGTTGATGCCACCCACGGTACGGATATTAATACCTGCCTGTGTTACCGCTTCTTCCCCGTTATAGCTGGCCTGCACCGCCGGGGTTCCGATATTACTGCTATCCAGGGTGATCCAGGGCCTTATATCGCCGCTGTATAAAGGGTTACCGGGATTGGCCATTTGCCTTGCACGACGCAGGTAGCGGATATGCGAAGCATGCCTGGCTTCAACCGAATGAATATTCAATGCTGCGGTAAGTACATCATTATTCGACATCAGGTTGCCCGCCTGCCCTTTATAGGCACGCACTCCTGTGTCTTCAAAGGTTTGCGCTACGGCCAGGAACAGGTCATAGTCGCTA
>CBFGLL010000455.1:0-2002 GCA_965649585.1 uncultured Chitinophagaceae bacterium
TCTTTATCAATCAGCGGTCCCACATGATTTTTTTCGTTGAGCGGGTTACCAATTTTTAACTGGCTATACGCATTCACTAATTTTTCTTTGAATTTATTGTACACTTTTTCATGGATGATCAACCTGCGGGTAGTGGTACACCTTTGACCTGCGGTACCTACTGCGCCAAAAGTGGCGGCCACCATGGCAATACCAAGGTCGGCTTCCTGCGATATGATGATGGCATTGTTGCCACCTAATTCCAATAAGCTTCTTCCGAGTCGCTGGCCAACAGCAGCGCCCACAGCCTTGCCCATTCTTGTGCTGCCGGTGGCGCTCACTAATGGAATGCGTACATCATTACTCAACCATTCACCCACTTCTCGTCCGCCAACGATCAAACCGCTTACTCCTTCGGGCACATTATTTTTCTTAAAAATTTTCTGCACTATTTTCTGGCAGGCAACCGCACACAAAGGCGTTTTTTCGCTCGGCTTCCAAATGCATACATCGCCGCAAACCCAGGCCAGCATACTATTCCAGCTCCATACAGCCACGGGAAAGTTAAAGGCAGATATTACGCCTACAATTCCCAGCGGGTGGTATTGTTCGTACATCCTGTGGCCCGGTCTTTCGCTGTGCATGGTAAGGCCATGCAACTGGCGGCTGAGCCCCACTGCAAAATCGCATATGTCAATCATCTCCTGCACTTCGCCGAGGCCTTCCTGCAGGCTTTTACCCATTTCGTAGCTTACCAGTTTTCCGAGTGGTTCTTTTTGTTTGCGAAGTTCTTCGCCAATCTGCCTCACTATTTCTCCACGCCGGGGAGCAGGCCATAAACGCCATTCTTCAAATGCCTGCTGTGCTTTTGTTATTACAGCTTCATAACTTTTTTTATCTGCCCCTGTTA
Source organism: uncultured Chitinophagaceae bacterium (assembly GCA_965649585.1). GTDB lineage: Bacteria > Bacteroidota > Bacteroidia > Chitinophagales > Chitinophagaceae > Ferruginibacter. The sequence goes on from CBFGLL010000455.1 coordinate 890, forward strand.
CTGTGGCAATTTTATTTCCATCAACCGGTGAAAAGGAGTGAATGTTTTCTCCTTTCGATTTTATCCATGCTTGCCCGGTAGAAACACCACTGTTGGTAGCGGTAATGCCAAGTTCTTTTAAGAATGCAATCATTATAAATTATTTTGAAGGCGCAAGTTAAGAAGAAAGATAGGGACTCATATGGGGATAACATAGAATGTTAAAACTTGGCTAGTGGCATGGCGCCTTTACTGCTGGTGAGGCCTCATCTACTTTATCTTTTATTTTTGCGCATCACTGTATGACATCATTTTTACCGGTAAAATTAGGGGTTGTTGTAGGCTTTGTATTGGCTGCATTCAACAGCAAGGCACAGGTGGCCGGTAATGATTCATTGACGGCTGTATTAGGTTATGGAAAGGCGCCGCAGGACCTGGCGGCGGACGACCCCTTTATTCATGACCCGGTAATAACAACAGAAAGCGCCGACTTTGTACTTCCTTTTAGCCGGGTTGGTAACCTGATGCTGATTAAAGCAAAAGCAGATACGGTGGAAGGCAGTTTTATTCTTGACACGGGTGCACCAGGACTTATTTTGAATATGACTTATTTCAGGAATTACCCGGTAACCGAATCTTATGCAGATGGAGGCGGCATTACCGGTACTGTAGATGGATATGGTCATACAAAAGTGAAAAAGCTTTCGTTTGGCTCGGTGAGTTATCACAATGTAGAGGCAGACCGCATCAACCTGGGTCATATTGAAAATAGTAAGGGCCTTAAAATATTTGGTTTGTTAGGTGTGCAATTGTTTAAACAATTCATCATGATCATTGATTATGAAAATAGTGAAATTCATTTGCACCATGTTTCCAAAAAGGATGGTAAAAATTACGAGCATCCCATGTTAAGGGATAGTGCTGCCTATTCAATTTTCCCGATTGATATATTGCGTAACAAGATATTGACCTATGGCAGGGTGGGCACAAAAAAACTCACTTTCCTGGTGGACACAGGGGCAGAATCAAACGTGTTGGACAGCCGGTTGCCGGAGAATGTGCTGAACAATGTAAACATAACCCGGCGCATGCTGCTGAATGGGGCTGGCAATAAAAAAGTGGATGCCCTGTATG
>CBFGLL010000456.1:0-1967 GCA_965649585.1 uncultured Chitinophagaceae bacterium
CTGCTCCAAAAATAAATACGCCCTTGCTCATTATGCACAACGATGCTGATGGTGCGGTGCCGTGGTACCAGGGAGTTGAACTGTTTACCGCTTTAAAAAGGCTCGACAAAAAAGTGTGGTTATTACAATACAATGGTGAAGATCATAACCTGGTGGAACGCAAGAACCGCAAGGATCTCTCCATCAGGCTGGCGCAGTTTTTTGACCACTATTTAAAAGGCGCAAAGCCAGCGAGGTGGATGACTGAGGGCCTTCCGGCGGTTGATAAGGGAAGAGATTGGGGACTTGATTAAGAAACATGGAACTCTGTCAAATAAAAAAAAGAAGCTTACGGGCTTCTTTTTTTGTGCCGGCTTCAAAAAATGGAGCCAGGCAAACCGGTAACAAAAACTTTTAAAAAGCACCAGGTAGTTTTACAAACCCTGCATACGGCCTGCGCAAATTGATGCCTGGTGCTTTTACCCCAAAGGGTTTTTTGAATTCCACAACTAAGCTAATAAGGGTTTTTGAAAATTCATAGTAACAGATGCATGTTTTTTTGCACATTTTTTTTGTTACTTTTAAACAAGAATTTTTAAAAAATTATCCATGTTATCAACAGAAATGCAGGCAGCGCTCAATAACCAGGTAAAACTGGAAGCTGCGTCCTCACAGGCCTACCTGGCCATGGCCAGCTGGGCCGAAATTCAACCGGGGCTCGACGGTGTAGCGGAGTATTTTTTTCAGCAAAGTGAAGAAGAGAGAGTACATATGCTAAAACTCATGCGCTTTATTAACGAAAGGGGCGGCTTTGCAATGGTACCCAACCTGGAGCAACCTATCGTAACTTTTAAAAGCCTGCGAAGCTTATTTGAAGAGTTTCTGCGCCACGAACTTGAAGTGAGCAGCAGCATCAACGAATTGGTAGATCTTGCCCTTAAAGAAAGGGACTATGCTACCCACAATTTCCTGCAGTGGTATGTAAGCGAACAGATTGAAGAAGAAAAAAGTGCCAGGGTACTCAATGACAAACTCCAATTGATCGGTGATGATAAAAGTGGTCTGTATTTGTTTGACCGTGATATCCTCAACACCCGGTCGGGCAGAAAATAATGTTACAGTTAAGCTCCCTCCGGGAGCTTTTTTATTACCGGCGAATCAAACCCAGCCCAATTTGTTTATCTTTCTATTTCCAAAAATAAAAACTGCATATGTTTAAACGGTCAATTATTTTTTTATGGCTGCTGCCGGCCATAACGGGCCAGGCGCAGGATAAACCAATCGCTTTTAAAGGCGCATTGATCCATACAGTTGCCGGGGCACCCATCAGCAACGGGGTGTTGATAGTGCAAAATGGAAAGATTCTTTCAGTTGGAAATGCATCAACCAATATCCCTGCAGATGCTACCGTAGTGGATGTGAGTGGCAAAGTGATACTGCCGGGCCTGGTGGACAGTCATTCACATTTGGGTGGCCCCGAGGGTGGTGATGCCTCTGCCGCATTAAACCCCGATACCAGGGCCATGGATGCAGTGAACCCCACCAGCGATGGGTTTAAAAAAGCACTGGCAGGTGGTATCACCACCATCAACATTATGCCCGGAAGCGGACAACTTATGAGTGGCCAAACCATTTATGTAAAGATGCGGGAAGGAAAAGTGATAGAAGATATCCTGCTCAGCAACCACAAAGGCGTGTATGGCGGTTTAAAAATGGCCAACGGTACCAATCCCATAAGAAGCACGCCTGGCGCATACCCGGGCACAAGGGCCAAAAGTGCTGCCATGGCCAGGGAACTTTTTACCAAAGCTGTTGAATACAAAAAGAAAATAGATAAGGCAGGAAAGGATTCCACAAAGTTCCCTGAAAGAGATCTGCGGATGGAGCCGCTGGTGGAAGTATTGCAAGGCAAAAGAGTTGTTCATTTTCACACGCATAAAGCAAATGATATTTTAACGGCCATTCGCATCAGCAAAGAGTTTGGATTT
>CBFGLL010000457.1:0-1957 GCA_965649585.1 uncultured Chitinophagaceae bacterium
CTTTATACTGGTAAGGAAAATAATTGATCATTTCTTCCACCCGTACTGCACCGGCGGGCGGCAACTGGCCATTAGTTAAAAATCTCCGCACATTACTATAAGATGCGCCATCTACGTCAATCGAAAAAGTTGACAAGGGGTTATCCAAAGCGGTTTTGAATCCGTTTTCTTTAATGTAATCATAGTCCTCTGTATTCATCGCCTCATCGCTGTAATACCCTTGTGCGGTCATTGCGGGGGCACCTCCATGCATTCTTTTTGTATTATAGCCTTGAGTGATCACCACTTCCTGCAAAGTCGTTGCAGCAGGTTTCATAACAATACGCATGATTTGTTTTCCATTAACAGCGATCTCTTTGGTTTGATAACCCACCGCACTGAATTGGAGGGTGGCTTTTGCATGGCTCACTTCAATAGTAAAAAAACCGTGCTGGTCTGATTGAACCCCACCGCCCCCTTTTTCAACAATAGATGCAAAAGGAATTGCGGAACCCTGCTGATCAACAACCCAACCGGTAACCTTAAATTTTGAATGACTGGTAAATGCGAATGCCATTAACAAAAAGGGCAATACAGCTAATATTAATTTTTTCATAAACACATTTTTTAGATGGATGCCTGCTTTTCGGGCATTACATAAGCCTCACGAAAAAAAGTTAAATTTGCCCGTTGACTTTTCTCAAAAACATATCTGCTTCCAGCTTACCAGATGAGGAATTGGTATTATTGTACCAGCAAAAGGGCGATCTGAAAACTTTAGCTGACCTGTACCAGCGCTATATGGAACTGGTATATGGCGTATGCCTTAAGTATTTAAAAGACGAGGATGCCGGCAAGGATGCAGTGATTATGATATACGAGGAGCTGGTAACCAAACTCAAAAAATACGAAGTGCACAATTTCAAAAGCTGGCTGTACCAGCTGGCAAAAAATCATTGCCTGATGAAGTTGCGTTCAGACAAAAAATTTGTAAAAGCCGATATAGACCCGGCTGTTATGCAAAATGAAACAGAACTGCATCTGAACGGTGTGATGGAAAAAGAAGAACATTTTAAACACCTGTATTTCTGCCTGGAAAACCTGGTGCCGGAACAAAAACAAGTGGTGGAACTGTTTTATTTGCAAGGGAAATGTTATAATGAAATATCAGGTACAACAGGAATAGAGTGGAATAAGGTGAGAAGTTTTATTCAGAACGGGAGGAGAAATTTAAAAATATGCATGGATAAACAAATGAATTTGTAATGCCAGGGGAATTTGACCATAAGATATGGAGCGTTACCGATTTTAAACGCTATCACAACGGTACGATGCCCGATGCGGAAAGACATGCCCTCGAAAAAGCTTCCTTAGAAGATCCTTTTTTGCTCGATGCTCTTGATGGTTATGCAAATGTTGCGCATCCGCAAGAAGACGTAACAGCAATAAAAGAACGTTTGTGGCCAACGAATAAAAAACAGGCCCCGGTGCTTTGGTACAAACGAACAAAACCCGATATGCTATGGAAGGCAGCTGCTGTTTTCATTATTGTGGGTGGATTGGGCTGGCTAATATATTCAAACAACCAGGAGAATAACACGGAGGCTGCCAGGGATAATTTTGCAGCGGTTGAAAAAACTACCGTTCCAAATAATAATAATGCAGCTATCCTGGCTCCTGATTCGTTTCCCGGAAACAGCAGTGTAGCAAGCACGGAAATTTCAGAAACCGCCAAAGGAAATCAGTCAATCGCCCCACAGTCCCCTCCAGCGTTTAAAGAGGCTGCGCCGCCCGAAGATGAATCGATTACAAGAGTTGAGAAACCAAAAGCTTCGGAAAATTCAAAGGATGCAACTGTTATAATTTCGGTACCTGACCCTCAAGCCGGAAGGGTAGTGGCGGAAGAAGCGAAATCAGCCTATAATGAAACTGCAAAAAAGGAACAAATTATTGGTAACAACCTGGTTAGCGGCAGAAT
>CBFGLL010000458.1:0-1955 GCA_965649585.1 uncultured Chitinophagaceae bacterium
GCTTGGCTTTGATTTTCTGTCGATGCACAAAATTGGGTTTAACTTTGTAAAGCGCAGGATGTATATATGGAAATGATAAAAAACATACAGGTTCCCTGGTTGTGGTGTAGGCATTTATTTGCCTTGCTGCTGATGCTTTTTAGCTGCGGGGTAGCATATGCGCAATATCCTCTTAATAGTGTCACCGTTAAGAAAGGGCATATGTATATCAGCATTGCAAAAGAACAGCCTGCTGCTGCGCTGGATAGCTTCATGGTACAATTTGACCTGGAAGAACTTGATCTCAATAACTTTCTTAAAAACAATAAGCCCGATTCTCTTTTAAAAATGGGCTGGAACATTTTACTGAACAACAGTGAAATACTGATCCTTAGTAAAAACATGGCTCCTGCAGACAAGTTGGACGATCCGGTAGAAAAAATATTGCTGGCCCAAAAACATTTTGGTAATGCCGGCTATGTAAATAAACAACCTGTTTTTGGTGTAAACCGTTTTTCAAAAAAATATCCTTTTGCTGTACAGGACTCAATTGTCAGCTTTTTTTACAGGGGTGCAGCAAATGCTCAAAGAGTGATGCTGGCCGGATCTTTTAATAACTGGAACCCGGATGCATTGGCAATGCAAAAAGTTGACAGCGGCTGGATCGCCCTGGTAAAACTGGGTGCAGGCAAACACTATTATAAATTTATTGCTGATGGCAAATGGATGACAGACAGGGATAATCAACTGGTAGAAAATGATGGAGAAGGAAATGATAACTCCGTTTATTATAAAACCAATCATGTATTCAGGCTGGATGGATATCAAAAATCAAAGCGGGTGAATGTGGCAGGCAGCTTCAACAACTGGGACGGTAATGATATAAAGATGGAGCGAACAGCCGATGGCTGGACCAAAGACGTTTACCTGGCGCATGGTACCCACACGTACAGGTTTGTGGCCGACGGTAACTGGTTTGCCGACCCTGCTAACAGTAATGCTTATCCCAACGAATTCGGTGAAACCAACTCGGTGATTGCAATAGGTGAGCCGCATCTATTTTTCCTGGAAGGATACCCCCATGCAAAAAAAGTAATGCTGATCGGTTCATTCAACCAATGGCGCAATTTTGAATTGAGCATGCAAAAAACGGATAGCGGTTGGGTGTTGCCTTACGTATTGGACAGGGGAAACCATTCTTATAATTTTGAAATAGACGGGCATAAGCCAAAAGCGGCCGATGGAAAAGATGCTCCCAACCGGGTGTTGGTATTTGCACCCAATCATACTTTTACCTTAAAAGGTTTTGCTGATGCAAAAAGGGTTTACCTTGCTGGTGATTTTAATAACTGGTCGCCGGATGGTTTTATTATGAAGCGGGTGGGGGATGAATGGATGATACCGCAGCACCTAAGTGCAGGTAAACATATTTACAAATTTGTGGTGGATGGAAAATGGATCGTTGACCCAGCCAACCTGTTAAGAGAGCCAAATGAATTTGGGCAGGAAAACTCTGTGATCTGGAAATAGCCTGCGTTTGAGTTAATATTGTTCTTTTTCATTCGGGAAATCACCCGATTTCACATCTTTAATATATTGCTGAATAGCGCCGGTAACTTGTTCGCTCATATTAAGGTACTGGCGCAAAAATCTCGGTTTAAATTCTGTGTTGATCCCCAGCATATCATGCATTACAAGTACCTGTCCATCGCAGCCGCCGCCTGCACCAATTCCGATAGTGGGAATATGTAATGAGTTGGAAACTTCCGTTGCAAGTGTGGCGGGTATTTTTTCCAGTACTATTGCATAACAACCTGCTTCCTGCAGCAGGATAGCATCTTTACGTAATTTTTCTGCCTCTGCTTCTTCCTTTGCTCTAACGGTGTAAGTGCCAAACTTATAAATACTTTGTGGGGTTAATCCAAGATGTCCCATCACTGGTATGCCAGTATCCACAATTCGTTTAATAGATTCTG
>CBFGLL010000459.1:0-1954 GCA_965649585.1 uncultured Chitinophagaceae bacterium
ACAGTTTCATTGCCCGGAGGAAGCACTTCTCTTCTACGAACCAGTATCCATCTTGCCAACATCAACCAGATGGCCGCCAGCATAAATCCGGCAATTACATCGGTAGCATAGTGTACTTTCAAATAAATTCTGCTATAGCCGATCAATAGCACGAACAGGGCAAGCAAAACAATAATGGCAATTCTTAGCACTTTGTTTTTTACAGTGCGATGTACAATATAGCCCAGGATGCCGAAAAACAAAAAGCTCGAAAATGAGTGTCCACTTGGAAAACTGTAGCCGTGCGCTTTCGCCAACAAAGGAACGAGGGGTCTTTGTCTTTCTAACAGTTCTTTCAGCCCAAACATTACCAGTATGCCAGTGATTGACACAACAGCTATTTTCCACCCGTAAAAACGGATGGGTTTTGAGATAAGAAAAATGAAAATGAGTAATAGGTTAGCTGGCAATAAAAACCCGTGCCCTCCAAACCAGGTGATCACTTCAAAAAATTTAGTAAGGCTTTCATTGTAATATGGGTGGATCGTTGAAAAAACACGGTCATCAAAAGCCATATCATTTGCCCTGAAAACCATATCGCCTACAAACAGAAAAACCCAGAGGCATATGATAAAGAGCAATAACAGGATACCAAAATTGGCAAACAGTTTTTTTGCGGTTCTTCCGATAAATGCGGGGATCTGTTTCAAACTAAATAAGTCGTGAAAAATTAATCAATGAGCCGGATGCCTGTTTTTTCCAGCGTTATCTTTTTACTCTTATACAAATTCCCTACCGTCATTTTAAATGTCTTCTTACTCATGGCGAAGAATGCATAAATTTCATCAGGATCCGATTTGTCGTAGTAAGGCAGGTATCCATCATTTTCTTTCAATAACCTTACAATTTTGGCTGCTTCATCTTCTACCCTCGCATATCCCTGTTTGCCAGCCACCACATCTATTTTGTTGTCATCATAAATGTTTTTAATAAAACCTTTGAAATGATCGCCGGCTGAGATGTTTCGGTAAATTTCATTGTGATGGAGTACCCCAGTGTGTTTATTATTAATAATAACCACGTATCCGATATCAGTTCTTCGGTAAACGGTTAATTCTACTTCATCGCCTTTTTTTACCGTGAGTTCTTCATTGCTGAGTGTATCATCAAACTTTTCCGTTGCAGCCAAACGCCCTGTTTTTTCATCAAGGTAAATTTTTACCAGGTATTCCCCATTCACTCTCATGCCCTGCAACTGCTGACTTTTGGGCACAAAAATGTCCTTCATCAATCCCCAGTCCATAAAGGCACCCTGGGGGGTAACGGCAACTGCCTTCAATTTCACAATATCGCCCAACTGCCCCACAGGCTGCTGCGTGGTAGCAATAAGTCTGTCTTCGCTATCGTGGTAAATGAAAACATTAATTTCGTCCCCAATTGCTGCATCCTGGGGAGCAAACCTTTTGGGCAGCAGGATGCCATTGGCACCATCGTCCATTATTAAACCGAAATCCACCACCCTCAGCACCTTCATTAAATTAAACTCTCCAACCTTTATCATGCTGTTTATTTTCGTAAAGATAGGTCGTCTTTACAATGTGAGTTCAATGCAATAAAGAAGGTATCTTTGCAGATCAAAATAAGCCCGAACCATTGAAGTTTACCGAATTTGGATTTGACGATCGCCTCATGGAAGGCATCGAAGCCTCAAACTATCAAGAAGCCACTCCCATACAGGAGCAGGTAATACCCCATATCATCAACGGAAAAGATGTAATTGCATTTGCGCAAACCGGCACCGGCAAAACCGCAGCATTTTTATTGCCTTTAATTCATAATATGCTTTCCAAGGGTACTGACCCGAATGGTATTAACTGTTTGGTAATAGTACCAACCCGGGAACTCGCAGTTCAGATTGCACAACATTTAGAAGGATTATCCTATTTCACTTCTGTGAGTTCCATTGCGGTGTACG
>CBFGLL010000460.1:0-1952 GCA_965649585.1 uncultured Chitinophagaceae bacterium
GCTGGCACAGGAAGAAGAAGCCTCATTTTCTTCCACCCCAGTTTTGGATGAGTTTTTACGTACAAAAGAGTCAGCTCAGTTTATACGGAATAACCTGGCCAAGTTTTGCGACCTTGATGATTATGATGTTGTGGCGTCGGTAAAAAAATGGAAGCACCACCCCGATAAAGTATTAAGCACGCTGAGCCAATGGTTGTTAAACCGCAACATGCTTAAAACAAAACTGCAGATGCAACCGTTTGATGAAAAAGAAATGGAGGCTGTGCAGCGAAAGGCAATGGAACAATTGTCGTTAAGCAGCGAAGAAGTACAATATTTTGTATTTGACGGTATTGCCGAGAACAGGATGTACAACCCCGGCAATGAACATATCAATATTCTTTACAAAGACGGAACGGTTAAAGATATATCGGAAATAGAGTACGGTTTAATTCAGAAAGCTATCGATAGCCCCGTTCGTAAGTTCTATCTTTGCAGGCCTGCACTCGCATAAAAAGTGCACAAATGGCAAAGTAAAAGATTGTTTCGAATCGTTTTTGAAAGTAACTTTAAAACATTAAGACAGGATACATGGAGTTTTCGGCCTCGCAAATTGCGCTCATTATTAAAGGTTCGGTAGAGGGTAATCCTAACGCAACAGTAAATTCTTTCAGTAAAATTGAAGAAGCAGTTGCCGGCCAACTCGCCTTTTTAGCTAATCCTAAATACGAAGATTATTTATACAGCACCGGTGCTTCCATCATTATCATTAACGAATCACTAGAATTAAGACAGGCAATTTCTGCCACTCTTATTCGTGTGCCTGATGCTTATAGCGCTTTTGCCACTTTGCTGCAAGCCTACGAACAGATCATGGAGCAGAAAATGGTGGGTATCCAGGAACCTTCTTTTGTAGCCAAATCGGCCAGCATTGGTGAGAATGTGTTTGTAGGTGCTTTTTCGTATATCGGTGAAAATGTAAAGTTGGGTAAGAATGTAAAGATCCACCCCCATTGCTTTCTTGGAAACAATGTAGTGATTGGCGACAACAGCATTCTCCACCCGGGAGTTAAAATTTATCATGATTGTGTGGTGGGAAAGAAGGTGATCATTCACGCCGGAACCGTACTCGGTGGCGATGGATTTGGCTTTGCTCCTCAACCCGATGGCACTTATAAAAAAGTACCGCAGATCGGAAACGTATTGGTGGAAGATGAGGTTGAGATCGGCTCAAATTGCACCATCGATCGTGCAACCATGGGTTCAACCATCATTCATCATGGGGCTAAACTGGATAATCTCATCCAGATCGCTCATAACGTAGAAATAGGTACCTACACTGTTATTGCTGCCCAAACCGGGGTTAGCGGAAGTACAAAAATCGGCAACCGGGTAATGATCGGTGGACAAGCAGGTATTGTTGGGCATATCACTATTGCCGATGGAAGTCGCATCAACGCTCAAAGTGGTGTTAGCAAATCAATGAAGCAGCCAAACGGCGTGGTAACAGGTTCACCCGCCTTCGATTATACCAGCACATTACGTAGCCAGGCAATTTTCCGCAACCTGCCCGATCTGGAGAAACGTATTGCTGAACTTGAATTTCTCATCAAACAGTTGATGGCTGAAAAAGAAAGTATTTAGGCCTTTAGACGCTTACGGTCGTTTCACCTCTTTTTTATTACTTTCGTGCCCATGAATCAGAGTAACGGCAACGGTAATTCCAATCAACATACACTGGCTGAGTCAATTACCATATCCGGAGTGGGCATTCACACGGGTGCACCGGTAAACATGACCCTTGAGCCGGCCGAGCCAAATACAGGCATTGTTTTTCAAAGAACCGACCTCCCCGATCAACCGACTGTAAAGGCTGATGTAGATTTTGTGGTGGAAACCAACCGCAGCACAACTCTTTCCAATAATGGCGCTTCAGTAAGCACAGTTGAGCATCTCCTGGCTGCTTTTGCCGG
>CBFGLL010000461.1:0-1947 GCA_965649585.1 uncultured Chitinophagaceae bacterium
ATCGGATATACGAAAAACCATACTTCATAACTGTTTAGAAAGGTTGCAACAGGCTTCCGTGCCGGTTCATCAGCATTTCATGGCAGATCTTAGCCAGCCCTCCGGTTTACCAATAACAGGTGATTTTGATATCATCATTTGTGATGCTCCCTGTAGCGGCAGGGGCACCTGGGGCCGTACACCGGAACAACTGGCTTATTTTGATCCCGCAGTTCTGCCGACGTTTTCTTCCCTGCAAAAATCTATTGCCGGCAATGTAGTTTCTTACCTGGCAGCTGGTGGTTTTTTCGTGTATATCACCTGTTCTGTTTTTAAAGCCGAAAATGAGGATGTGGTGGAAGCCTTGCTGCAACAGGGTTCTATGGAATTGACGTATGCAGAGTATTTGACTGGCTACCACGAAAAGGCAGATACTATGTACGTGGCCATTTTCAAAAAACAATGATTATAAAATGATGAGGTTGCCCGGTAGCAATAATTTTTTGCCGGGCCGCACTTCTATCAATGCACCTGCTTCAATTTGCTGGGTGGTATTTAAAATACATTCTCCAGCCCCGGCCGGATCAATGTAGATGCTGCTTCCTTGTGGTAAGGTTATTGGCGGAATTATATTACCCTGCCAATTAGCGGCATCGGTCCAGTTGCCGTTGCCGATAAATGCATAGCTGTTGCAAGGCATGTTATGATTAATAGTTACCGTGGGAAAATAAAAACTGGTATCCGTGTCCATACTCATTTTGATGCGATACTGAATGCTGATTGGTGCAGGCAATGAACTAAGGTCGTCATCATAGCTGTGATTTGTTGCGGAGAAGGAACCGGTGCCTGCAATGGTTTGCAAGGAAATAAAATCTGCGTCGGTTGGCAACTTCCTCTGCACTTCGAATTGCATATTGTCGCCGGATTTAGCATTCCATTTTAATTGCGTTTTGCAGCCGGCCTGTTGAACCTGCTGGGTATATAAGCGGTTCAGTAAGATGACAAATGCTTTTTTCATATCGGGAATTCCATATCCCACCCGGTCATCGGGACTGGTATATTTTGTAGCTGACTCCCGCAGGGCGGTGATGATACCCATATTATTAATTTCCGGGAAAGCCTGCCATAAACAACTTGTGAGGCCGGCGATATTGGGGCAGGCGAATGAAGTGCCATTGCTCAGGGCAGGTTGCCCGGTGCTGGCATTTGAAACTACTACATCTACGCCCACGGCTGCTACATCGGGTTTTACCTGGCCATCGCTGCTGGGGCCATAACTACTGAAGGAACCAACTACCCCGGAAGCGTTTACAGCGCCCACAGCCAGCACGCTATCTGCATCAGCAGGGGTTAAAAGATAATGCCATGCGTTATTGCCTTCGTTTCCGTTGGCCACGGATATTAACATTCCCCTGCTGGCTGCGATATCGGAGCCAATGGCTGCCACGGTGGTATTTCCATCCATGTCTGCATAAACATGATTGGGATATGGTGCATTAAAAGTATTGTAGCCCAGGGAAATGCTGGCCATATCTACACCAAGGCTATCTGCTCTTTCCAAAGCTGCTACGATATTCTGCTCTTCAACGGGCATTTCCGTGGCTGCATCTTCTGTGCGGTATAAATAAAAGGAGGTTTTGGGTGCTGTGCCTACAAAAGTTCCCGGAAGATTAGCAGCCATCGTACTGAGGCAATGGGTGCCGTGGGAATGGATGCCGCCGCTGCTGCTGGGCGCCAGGGCTGTATTGGTTACAAAGTCCCAGTTTCCCAATAACTGGCCGTTGATACGCATGCTGTCGAAAGTGGGGAGGGTTTCATAATTGCGGAACCCGGCATCGAGCACTGCAAGCTGCATACCCTGCCCGCTGAAACCATAGTTATGTAAAAACTCTCCCTGGTGCAAATGCACCTGGGGGTATGACTGGCCGTAGTTGTAAATATTTGCGAGGTCGTTTTGAGGAATTTCTG
>CBFGLL010000462.1:0-1947 GCA_965649585.1 uncultured Chitinophagaceae bacterium
GTACTTCGGCGCTTCCCTGATCAGGGTGTGCGTATGGTCCAGACCGGCGTCGCCGCTGCCCAAGGCGATTTGCGGCTCGTTACGGTATTCCTGCGGCAGCGTCGCCATCGAAGGGGCATCGACATAAGGCGGATTGCTGATGATGACATCAAAAATGTCCAGTTCATTCCATTTTTCTTCATTTAAAAAATCAAATTGAAAAATGTCGGCTGTAGATTTATTCAGCAGCGCATTTTCCCTGGCAACTTGCAGTGCTTCTTCGCTTACATCGATGCAGGAAACTTTTGTATGCTTCAATAGCTGCTGGATACTGATGCCGATACAGCCGCTGCCGGTACCGATATCAAGCACCCTTATTTTATTGTTTTTCGAAATGAAATCGCATGCTTTGTGTACCAGTTCCTCCGTTTCCGGCCTCGGGATCAATACCGCCGGGCTTACTTTAAATCGTAGCCCTGCAAAATGGCAATAACCAATCACCTGTTGCACGGGTACCTGGTTTTTCAATTGGATTAAGGCAGCAGAAAGTTGCTGCAGAATGGCTGCTTCCAAAATGCGGTGTGGTTGGCTGATGATGTGTTTTTTACCTGCACCAGCAAAATGTTCAAATATCATTTCGCTGATGGCATGTGATTCATCAGCTCCGTAAACCGGCTTTAATTCTTTTATAAAATGATGAAAATACTCCCGCAGTTGCATCTGCAAACCTACTTTATTTTCTCTTGCTTAATTTTGCCGCCTTGTCACCGGATGAATTATACATGAGTCGCTGCCTTCAACTTGCAAAGCTGGGGGAGGCAAACGTGTCGCCCAACCCGATGGTGGGAGCGGTGTTGGTTCACGAAGGGCACATCATAGGAGAAGGGTATCATGAACAATATGGAAGCGCCCATGCCGAAGTAAATTGTGTGAATAACGTAGCAGCAGTGCACCGCCACCTGGTACCCGAAAGCACACTATATGTTTCGCTGGAGCCCTGTGCACATTTCGGCAAAACGCCACCCTGTGCTGATTTTATCATCAACGAGCAAATAAAAAGGGTAGTAGTAGCCACCAGGGATCCTTTTGAAAAAGTGGATGGTGCAGGTATTGAAAAGCTACTTGCCGCCGGGGTTGATGTAAATGTGGGGATTCTGCAGAAAGAGGCGCAGGAGTTAAACAAACAGTTTTTTTACTTTCATAAAAGTCACCAACCTTTTATTTCACTCAAGTGGGCAGAAACAACTGACGGGTTTATTGCCGGCAAAGATTACCAGGCCGTTGCCATCAGTAATGAAATTTCCAATAGGTGGGTTCATCATTTAAGGGCAACACATGCAGCCATAATAGTGGGGTATAATACTGCTAAATACGATAACCCTGCGCTTACCACACGATTGTGGCCGGGAACTGATCCGCTGAGGATTGTAATCGATAAACAACTCACACTCGATGCAAAAAGCAGGGTGCTGACCGATGGTGCTTCCACGCTTGTACTAAACTACCTTCAACAAAAAACAGTTGCCAACATTGAATATTATTTGCTTAATAAGGATGAACCAGTGCTGCAACAACTGCTGACGTTGCTTTACCAAAGGAATATTTCATCATTGCTGGTAGAAGGTGGAGCCGGATTATTGCAAAGTTTTATAGATGAAGACTGCTGGAATGAAGCATACTGCATAAAAAGTAACACCGGGTTGGGCGAAGGAATTAAAGGACCCTCCTTTTTAAAAGAGGTTTTTAAAAGTAAATCTCTTCTTACAGACAACATAAGTATCTACAAAAACTATTAAGATTGGATTTTTATCAAAGCATAGAAAGGGAGTCGCAGGCCGAATTTAAAGACAGGGGCAGCAGATTTATTGCTTATGCGTGCCCCGTAACTGATACTGCACAATTCAAAACCTTTTTACAGCGTCTCAAAAAAGAACATCCAAAAGCAGTGCACCACTGTTTTGCCTACCG
>CBFGLL010000463.1:0-1945 GCA_965649585.1 uncultured Chitinophagaceae bacterium
TAAAAAAAGCGATTGAAAAAGGACATATCGGTGGTGCTGCTGTTGATGTTTTTCCCGAAGAGCCAGAAAAAAACGGAGACATTTTTAAATCTGAATTGCAGGGTTTGCCCAATGTATTGCTCACGCCCCATATTGGCGGCAGCACGCAGGAGGCCCAGAATAATATTGGTGTGGATGTAAGTATAAAATTATTCAACTACCTCGAAAAAGGCATCAGCACAGGGTCGCACTCTATACCTTCTTTAGCCCTGCCTGCGCAGGAAGGCGCCCATCGCATTTTGCATATTCATAAAAATGTGCCAGGTGTGCTGAGCCAGATCAACACTTTGCTGAGTAAAAATAAAATCAACATTCTTGGCCAGTACCTCAAAACAAATGATAGTATCGGTTACGTGGTGCTTGACGTGGATAAGAGCCTCAGCAAAAACGCTATCGAACTGTTGAAGGGTGTGAAGGAAACCATTAAAGTGCGTATGTTGTATTGAGTTGTTTTTTTCAACCAACCCTAATTTGGTTCGTTGAAAGTTCACCTGGCCTCTTTTTCTTTTTCATTTTATTGATCCAGATCAGTGTACCTGTAATGGGTAAACTTGTAGCTATGAGGCAGGCTAAAAAATACAACAGCTTTGTAAAACTGCCATATACATTGCCTACATGAATGGCTTTAATGGAGGCAGCAACACGCTCATTAAAAGCTTTCTTTTTAAAAATATCTTTTTTTGCCAGTTGAGCAGTGCCGGGTTCAAGCGTAAGCCTGTCTGCAGCTGCGGGAGCAAAAAAACCGGTTTTGGTTTTGCTCACCACCAGCTTCGCTCCTGGTTCTGATGGAAATGCGATGTTATAATTCCCGGGGTAGGGCAGTTCTTTGTCAGCAGTTACCAGGATGGATTCAACCGAAGCTAAAGAGCTGGTGCTGATGTCAAATAATTTATTGGTAGGTTTTTCTTTTGCTGTTTTTTCTTTCGGCTTATAAGTACCCAATGTTTTTTGCAGCCCCGTTCTGTACCATTCAAATGACCATTGCGGCCCTGTAAGCCCCATGAGTAATAAAAAAATAAGAGAATAAAAAGCGAGGGAGTTGTGCAGGTCGTGGTTAATTCTTTTCCATCCTGCATCCCACTTTATTCTTAAACCTTGCCGCCAGTATTTTATCTTTTGTGGGAACCATATCACCAGTCCTGTAATGCATCCCAGCGTGAAGATGATGGTGGCAGTGCCCGTAATAATACTACCCAGTTTTTTATTGCTGATGCTTTTAAAAATGGGTGTTTCTACTTTGTCGAGCAGGAGCCAGCGATGCAAGCTGAACATAGTGCACATAAAAGTTTTGGTTGAATTCTTTTCTTTGCTATTGCCCAGTACCACACCGGTGTATGGATTAACCATATAGGTCGTTCCGTTTCGGCTGGCGCTATCTTTTTTATTTTTAAAACTGAATTGATAACTCCGGTCGCCCGCCGAGGGAATAATAATATTTGTAAGTTTTCCTTCAATACTTGATTGCAGGTTTTTTGCAAGACTATCCACGGGGATCCTTTGTGCGCCAGCCGCAGGAGTTACTTTGTAAAGATGCGATGCACTGGCCTCGGTAATCTCTGTATTAAAAACATACACGGTTCCGCTAAAACACACCGCCACTACAATTAGTCCACTTGAGACCCCCAGCCACAAATGAATGGTTCTGAAAAGTTTTCTTATTTTTTGCCAACGGCTGGTTTGGTGTAATTTGTTCATTGAAAGTATTTCAGCAAAAAAGGGTTCGCCTTGCGAGCCCTTTTTTTTTATGAATGTTTTATTAAAATTTGTATGCTACCGTTGCTACAAAACTGGTGGGTGCAATTGGATTGATGCTGTAATTTTCATGCACATAATAATTAAGTGTGTTGGTAGCATTGGCAAGTTTTGCCAACAGGCTGAACTTTTTAAAACTATAGCCTGCCGACAA
>CBFGLL010000464.1:0-1939 GCA_965649585.1 uncultured Chitinophagaceae bacterium
GCCAATGTTTTTAATGGTGTGAATGAAGTGATACCAGTAAGAAGTTTCAATTACCGCCAGTTTGCTGTGGATGATTACCACCGGGATCATCCATTACAACCCATTATTGGAACAGAGATGGGCAGCACGGTTACCACCCGTGGCGTGGTGGATATGGACAGTGCGAGGGCTTATTTGCCCGACCAGGATATTACGGCGCCATGGTGGGCAAGTACAGCCGAAACCTGGTGGAAACTGGCTGCAGATAAAAAACATTGGCTGGGCGGTTTTATCTGGACGGGCTTAGATTACCGCGGAGAACCTACACCTTTCAAATGGCCGAATATCAATTCGCATTTTGGTGTAATGGATATGTGCGGGTTTCCAAAAAATATTTATTACTACTATAAAAGCTGGTGGACCGACCAGGATATCCTGCATATTTCCCCGCATTGGAATCATGCTCAGGAATGGGGCAAACCAAACAGGCAACTCGATGTGTGGGTGAATAGTAATGCAGATGATGTGGAGTTGTTTTTAAATGGTAAATCGCTTGGAAAAAAAATGATGCCCCGCAACGGACATCTTAAGTGGAATGTACAATATGCACCGGGCAGGTTGGAAGCCATTGCATTTAAAAAGGGCAAAAGGTTGTATAAAAAAATAGAAACAACAGGGCCGCCTGTTGACGTAGTGGTTACACCTTACAAAACCACCATGCTGGCCGATGGTAAAGATGCCACAGTGCTCAATATTTCTGTGGTGGATGGGCAGGGCCGGGAAGTGCCTACAGCCGACAATATGATCCATTTCAAGATTGAGGGCCCGGGAAAAATAATTGGGGTGGGTAACGGCGATCCCAGTAGCCATGAGGCCGACAAACAATTAGACGGCACATGGAAAAGAAGTTTGTTCAATGGCAAATGCCAGGTGATCATTCAATCTACCAAAGCCCCGGGTATGATAAAATTTGAGGCAAGTTCCAGCGGCATCTGGAAGGGTGGAACAGAAATCATTACGGTAGCTCCCGAAAAAACACAGGCTTTTACCATTGATCCCTTGTACAAACTTACAGGAGAAGCTGCCAAAGCCCGGCCAGTTGATAAAATGCTTGGTGCTGATATTTCTTTTTTGCCTGAGCTCGAAGCAAAAGGAATAAAGTTCAGCGATAAGGGTGTAGAAAAAGATGCCATAGCAATATTAAAAGATCACGGATTTAACTATGTGCGTTTACGCATATTTAATGATCCATCCACCGAAAGTGGTTACTCGCCGGGCAAAGGTTTTTGCGATCTGAAAAATACCTTGCTCATGGCAAAACGAGTGAAAGCTGCAGGAATGAAGCTGCTGCTCGATTTTCATTACAGTGATTACTGGGCAGATCCCGGCAAACAATACAAGCCTGCGGCATGGCGTGGTTTAAACTTTACCCAACTAAAAAAAGCTTTGTATGATTATACCAGGATGGTGATGCAGGCATTAAAGGATCAACAAACTTTGCCCGATATGGTGCAGGTGGGCAACGAGATCAACCATGGCATTGTGTGGCCAGATGGTAACGTGCAGGAGATTGACCAGCTTGCGCAGTTGCTGAATGCAGGAACTGCCGCGGTAAAGGCGGTAAACCCGGCTACAGTAATGATGCTGCATGTAGCGCTTGGCGGGCAAAACGATGAATCAGTATTTTTTATAGACAACATGCTGGCCCGGGGTGTTCATTTCGATGTGATCGGTGAATCATATTATCCAAGGTGGCACGGCACTTTGGAAGACCTTGATTTTAATTTAAGAGATCTCATCCGGCGTTATGATAAGGATGTAATCGTAGTGGAGTACTCTGCTTTAAAAGAGGAAGTAAACAAAATAGTGTTTGATTTGCCAAAGGGTAAAGGAAAAGGTACCGCTATCTGGGAGCCACTGAGTACCTGGGAAAAAATATTTGATGATAGTGGAAAATCCA
>CBFGLL010000465.1:0-1919 GCA_965649585.1 uncultured Chitinophagaceae bacterium
AGTCCATGCGTAAATGCATTTTCTCCACCAAACATCATCCATGCAATAAAAGTGAGAATAGCAATACCAATGACGACCGGCACAAAGATGCCGGCAATTTTATCAACCAGTTTTTGCACGGGTGCTTTACTACCCTGCGCTTCCTGCACCATTTTAATAATTTGTGAGAGCAGGGTTTCTGCGCCAACTTTTTCTGCACGAAAGCGGAAACTTCCTTTTTGGTTAATGGTACCTGCAAATACTTTATCGCCTTCTTTTTTCTCCACCGGAACAGGCTCACCGCTGATCATACTTTCGTCAACAAATGATTGTCCACCGGCAACTTCTCCATCCACGGGGATCTTTTCGCCGGGCTTTACCAGGAGCACATTATTTGGCTTTACCTGGCTTACCGGCAATTCCTGTGTTTGCCCGTTGTCAAGTATTAGTGTTACCGTTTTTGGTTGCAGCCCCATCAGCTTTTTAATGGCAGAAGATGTATTGGATGTTGCTTTTTCTTCGAGCATTTTGCCCAGCGAAATAAACGCAATAACCACGGCTGCGGCTTCAAAATATACATGTGCATGCAAACCACGTGCATGCCAGAACTGAGGAAAAAAAGTATTGAAAACACTGAATAACCAGGCGATACCAGTACTCAAAGCAACCAAGGTATCCATGTTTGCTTTTCCATGGCGTGCCTGTTTCCATGCATTTATAAAAAAGCTGCGGCCGAAATAAAATATCACCGGTGTGGCAAGGGCCATCATGATATAATTGGCATAGGGCATATCCATAAAAAACATGCCGATGAGCACTACGGGTGCTGATAAAAAAGAAGACCAGATAGTTCGTCGTTTGATGGCTTCATAATGCTTTTGTTGCGCAGCTTCTTTTATCTCCTGTTTATTTTCTTTTTCTATAACGATATCATATCCTATTGAACGAATGGTTTCCTGGAATTGCCCCGGGCTGGCAATAGCAGGATCATATTCAACCCATGCATCCTGGTTGGCAAAGTTTACGCCTGCATCCTTCACGCCCTCCACCGACTTAAGCATGGACTCCACGCTCACAGCGCAGGCAGCACAGGTCATCTCAAGCACCGGGAAGGTTTCTTTAATGAGTTTGCTGTGTTTTGTTACTGTTCTTTCACCTGCGGCTACTATTTCCTGTTTCATATTATTGCTTTGTACAAAGCTACTGCAGGCAGCAGCCTGCACTGTTACACAATTAGCCAGTTGCTGTATATAATTTTATTGGAAGAAAACAATAACAATTCCTTTTGCATTATAAGGAATGCACAACTGTAGCTGCATCAATTGCATCTTTGTTTCTGCAGTATCTTTGCAATCAATGGCTGAAATACTACATATCAAAAATATGGTTTGCGACCGTTGTGTAATGGTGGTTCGCCAGCAGCTCGATCAGCTGCAGTTGCCCTACCAGCAAATACAACTGGGCCAGGTTGAATTAAAAGAGGCACCCAGGGCCGAATCGCTGGAGCAACTACGCCAGCTGCTGGAGCAACAGGGATTTGAATTACTCGACGACAAAAAAGCAAAGACGGTAGAACGCATTAAAACAACCATCGTATCGCTGATACATGGTAAGGATGCTGATGAATTCAACCTGAAACTCTCGGCCATGCTCCAGGAAAAACTCGGCCTGGACTATCACTACCTCAGCAGCCTTTTTTCTTCAGTAGAAGGTATTACCATTGAAAAATATGCTATCCTGCAGCGCATTGAAAAAGTAAAAGAACTGCTGATGTACGACGAAAAGAATCTCAGCGAAATTGCTTTTGAAATGGGTTATAGCAGTACACAACATCTTTCGCAGCAGTTTAAAAAAATAACAGGTCTTACACCCTCCCATTTCAAAAAGCTGAAAGACAACAAACGTAAGTCGCTGGATAAAATTACCAGCTGACTGCTATC
>CBFGLL010000466.1:0-1892 GCA_965649585.1 uncultured Chitinophagaceae bacterium
CCTTTGATCTCGTCACTTTCCAGGTTGAAAACGGTGATGGAGTTTTCAATGGCCTGCTCTGCTGCAGTACGCTGAATGGTTTGTATTACAATTTTGCGGGCTTCCTTATTTGCTTTCTGTTTGGCTTCTTCAATAATCTCCTGCTGCAGGCTGAGCGCTTTGCTGTGTGCTTCCTGTTTAAGACTTTCGATCAACTGCGCTTTGGCATCTTCTGCGCTGAGGCCGGCCACTTTTTCAAGGCGGCGGATATGTTCTTCCTGGTGTTTTTCCAGTTCCGTGCGCTTGATATTTACCACTTCAATCTGGCGATTGAGGTTTTCTTTAATGGCTTCGTTTTCTTTTAATTGTTTTTCCAGGTTGCCTTCTTTGGCATTGAGGCTTTGTTCTTTTTGTTTGATGCGGTTTTCGCCTTCGTTGATCTTTTGGGTGCGTTGCAGCACATCCCGATCATGATCGGCTTTTAGTTGCACAAACTTTTCTTTTGCCTCTAATTCCTTCTCTTTTTTGAATGTTTCCGCTTTTAACTGGCCCTCTGCAATAATCCTTTGTGCCTGTGCTTCAGCTTCCTGTATTTTTTGTTGGGTGTTTTTGGCAAATAATATTTTACCCAGGACGATGCCTATGATTAGAGCGGCAACGCCTATGATGATGGAAATGATATCCATGAGTTGTTATAGTTTTTTTCTGATTCACAATATTGTATCTAACACTCATCTAATATAATAATAGTGAGAATGTTGGGTGGCGAAGATAAGAATTTTACGGATAGTAGGGCAGTTGGCAGTTGGCAGTTATTAGGGAAAGGTATACCGGATAATAAAGAAGCCCGCCGTTTACTATAAACCCGTTTTAAGGGTTTTATGCCTGTGATAGCTTTGCCCCCGGAAACACTATACCCGGTGTAACCGGCCGATAATTAAAACTGCTAATCATGAATTTTCGAAATTTATCTTTTTTACTACCTTTTTTATTCATTCCAGGCATTTTATATAGCCAGTCGCTGGCAGTAAATACTTCTGGTAGTATTGCCGACAATAGCTCTATTTTGGATGTGAGCAGTTCTAGTAAAGGGATGCTGATCCCAAGAATGAATAAAGCTGCTAAAAATTCCATCAGCAATCCTGCCACCGGCCTGTTAATTTACCAGTCAGGGCCAGACAGCCTGGGTTTCTATTATTATACAGGAACGGCCTGGGCCTGGTTGGCTGTGGCAAATACCAAAGTGGGGTGGGACGTAGCTGGTAACGCAGGAACAAATGCTGCAACCCAGTTTATAGGACCCACCGACAACCAGGTTCTGAATTTCAGGGTTAATAATATCAAATCGGGTTTGATTGATAATTCTGGTAATAATACAGCTTTTGGATACTCGGGATTTTTAAATAACAGCAGCGGAACCAATAACGCTGCTGTTGGTTTTCAATCCTTACATGATAACAGTACCGGCTATTCTAACACTGCGATAGGTTCCAACAGCAGTTTCAGTAATACCACGGGCTTCAGGAATACAGCCATCGGTGCAGGAAGTTTGTATAGCAATACCAGCGGAAGTATTAATACAGCGATTGGAGCAGAAACCCTGTACAGCAATACCACAGGCTATACCAACATTGCCGCAGGCCATGGGAGTATGTATTCAAACATTGCCGGAAGTTTTAATGCTGCCTATGGAAATTTTTCCCTTAACTCGAATACTTCCGGCCAATCTAACGCCGCAATGGGAGTGTTTGCATTGCAGTTTAATACGATAGGTAATTACAATGCAGCCTCGGGCTACGAATCGATGTATAAAAACACGCAAGGCATTTCTAACACAGCCCAAGGTACCCGGTCGCTACGGGAAAATTTAACAGGTAATGAAAACGTTGCTGTTGGAAACGTAGCATCCTTTA
>CBFGLL010000467.1:0-1891 GCA_965649585.1 uncultured Chitinophagaceae bacterium
GCGTTATTATCAATTACTGGTTGCAAACCATTGTAGTGCGTAATGGCAGGTCTGCAGTAGCATCTATCGCCAATATTTTTTCAGGGGAGGAGCAGGAAGAGCCCTTTGTGTGGACTAAAAAATCAGTGGTGTCGGGCAGTATATGCCTGGGCGGGCAAATGTATAATTTCGCCAACAATGTACTGGTAATGGAAAACGACAGCCTGCGTATGATACCTGCACGTAATTATATCCACCACAAAACAGGTAAATTAAAAGAAGGTAAAAAGCTGAAGTATGAAAATGCAGTTGAACTGGTAAACCAAAATAAGTGCATAGCAGCTCTTGACCCAGGCGCAGGAACCACCCGGTATTTTTTATCAAGATCACTGGACTACACATCACGACTAGTGGTATCTGCTTTTATGTTTGTACAACATTTTAAAATCCATGATATTGATAAAGAGATGCTCGATTCAGGCGTGTCTTTAGATTAATTGGATTTCATGAAATTGTTATATCTTACTTACTCACCATTCAACATCCACCATGAACTTCATTATTCGTTTGCTGATAACTGCTATCGTTGCATTTGGACTTTCAAAAGTTTTGTCAGGTGTTCATATCCCTGAATTAACGAATGCACTCATCTTTGCGTTGGTACTGGCGGTGCTTAATGCCATCGTAAAACCCTTGCTGGTACTACTTACCCTGCCGGTAACGATCATCACCCTCGGACTTTTTTTATTTGTCATCAATGCATTGATCATATTACTGGCAGATAAGCTCATGGACGGTGTGACTATCGATGGATTTTGGTGGGCGCTTATTTTCAGTTTGCTGTTATCGGTAATCGTTTCATTCCTTACCTCCCTGCTCGACAGGGACAGCAACTAAACGGATGCGTTGGCTCTACCCCGCATTTTTGTTTGTGCTTGTTGCCTGCAGTGCCAGAGAATACTACCTGGTAACGGGCACTTATACCAATACAGGGAGCGCCGGCATATACGTTCATCAATTTTCGGCAGCATCCGGGGCCAGTGTGTTGGTAGATTCTATGGTATCTTCCAATCCTTCGTTTCTTGCCGTTTCACAAAACGGGAATTATTTATATGCAGTAAATGAAGATGGAAAAGGCAAAGGGGCGGTGAGTGCTTTTTCTTTCAATAAACAAACAGGAAAAATTTCGTTTTTAAATCAACGAAGTTCTCTTGGTGATCATCCCTGTCATCTTGCGCTGGATGCGAGCGGAAAATGGTTAGCCCTTGCCAATTATAGCAGCGGCACCGTGGCAGCTTATGCCATTCGGCAAAATGGTAGCATCGATTCACCCTACATTGTAATTCAGTTAACAGGTAAAGGCAAAGATGCCAAACGCCAGCAATCCGCTCATGCGCACCAGGTAGTATTTAGTCCCAACAATAAATTTTTGTATGTAACAGATCTTGGTTCTGATAAAATCATGATCTATTCATTTGATGCAGCAACAGGAACAATCACTCCCGCAAATCCTGCTTTTGTTGCTGCAGCGCCGGGATCGGGTCCGCGGCACCTGGCCTTTCATCCCAAGCTGCCATATTGTTATTTACTCACCGAGCTGGACAGCAGGATAATAACATTTGCATATAACGCTTCCAGCGGCGCACTTGAAACTGCCTCTCATACCAGCGCATTACCAAAAGGGTTTAGTGGCTTTGGTGGCAGCGCAGAAATTGCACTGAGCCCCGATGCCAAATACGGCTATGCCAGCAACAGGGGTGCCAGCAACAGTATCGCTTTGTTTAGTATTAATCCTGTAACAGGTTGGGCATTGGTGAGTCAAATTGATTCCAGCCTTGGCAAAGCGCCCCGGCATTTTACCATTCATCCCTCTGGAAAATATTTGCTGGTAGCTAATATGGATAGTGATGAA
>CBFGLL010000468.1:0-1879 GCA_965649585.1 uncultured Chitinophagaceae bacterium
GTTTACACCATCAGAACTATTGGGCAGGTACACAAATGAAAAACCATTCCAGATGATATTATTGCCAGCGGTGGGTTCAATAGCAACCCTCCAGTAATAAACTGTGCTGTCTGTAAAGGTTAAGTTGGTTGGCGTAAACTGAACAATACCACTTGGCCCGGAAACAGTATACGACTTTTTGAAAGGCGAATTAAATAATTCGGTGGTATCAATTTCCATAAAATGGTTCCTGTTGCCGGATCCCAGCACATTGGCGGAACTTGCAGAAAACGTGATATTCTGTTGATTGATGATAGAAAAATTAGCCGGGAAAGATGGACGAAGCTCGTCTTCAACAATGGTAAACTCTTTTTCTATCTTATTGTTTGTTTCAAACAACTCATCCACCTGGTTTTGATAATCCAGGTCAACAATAATTTTATTGATTCCTTTGTCTGTGATGGCATTAATAGGAACCTGGAACTCGAGGGAATCTTTATTCACGATCCCAGGAATTTTTTGATCGTACAATACCCGGATGCTGTCGTTGGGTAATTTGCGTTTTACAGATACCCAAATGGAATCGCTGGTGGCTTTACCAATATTGTGCATCCCTACTTTTACTTTAAAATTAGCGTCTGCAACCGATACTATCAGCGGCTCAATTTTTACAAGCGAAGCTTCTATGGCATAATCGGGTTTTGCAAATGTATTAAGGCGAATAGCGGGATCCCCGTGCAGGTTAATCTCCTCCAGGTGCATCCTGTCGAAATAGTTGAGGGAAGGATTCTGGCCACCCATAATGCGGATCACTTCTTTTATCTGGTTGCCGAGTGTATTGGCATAATTTGTTTTTGAAAACTGGTTATACAAATGCACATTGTATGGATGTAAGAATAATGGGATGCCTAAATGCGTATCTGCTAAAAACCCTATACTACCCCTTTGATTTGCCAACACATAATTTTCGGAAATTGTTTTTTGACCGGCGATCCTATCTGCATCAAAATAATAGAAGTTGCCGGCGCTGCAACCACTTACATTAAAGAAAGGATATTTTCCAACATTGTTATATTCATTAGGGTCACTCAGGTTGAACTCAAGAACATTAGCTGATGAGTGACCAAAATACCCGATGAAACCGATGCCTTGGTTAAACAATTGCTGGATACGTTGACTGTTTGCCTGCTGAATAGTACCTGAACTCGATTTGGTAAAAGTTTCGATTCTTCCGCCATACAAAGTGTCTTCAATAATATGTTTGTAAGCATTCATATAGCCCAGGAACTGGGAGCTTTCTGTGAGATCCCTGCCTCCTACTACATGCATACCATCTTTCATCCATGCTTTGTCTGCTATGTAAGGACTGCTCACCCGCTGGGCAGCTTCGTATTGAATTACTTTTTGCAGGTAATTATTTAATTCGGTGGGTGTAACTGCAGCAATACGACCGATCGGGATTAAAGGAAAAGTAAGGCCAGGTTCCGATGCCAGTAAAATATCTGAAGCCGGACTACCGAAAGTTGGAATGAGGTTCTGCGGATCCTTTAATGGGTTGGACCTGAAATTATAATTGTCAACATAATTTATTCCCCTACCCAGTAACAATACATACTGCGGTTGTGTTGCAAATTCCCGGTCTGCATACCTGATGAAATCTCTTACCGAAGCAGGGTGACCTTTAATACCGAAAGCAAACTGGTCGGTTAATTCATCAATATCGTACACTTTAGCATTATAACTCCCACCATTTGCCGAACTGCGGTAGTTTTTGTAATCGTTTACAAAATTGTTTCCGTTACCATCATTGTACAACAAACGATGGCTCACAATTAAATAGGTTCCCTGCTGTGCAGGGTCGGTGAGGTTTACAAATTGTTTTTGAGTGATAGTTGAAACA
>CBFGLL010000469.1:0-1878 GCA_965649585.1 uncultured Chitinophagaceae bacterium
GCGATACAGCCTGGGTAATGATATCAATGGTTTTAATGGGAGGTATTATAATGCGGCACCGGGGAGGAGTTTTTATGTGAGGGTGGAGTTGAAGATGCCGGTGAGGCGGGGAAGCGGGAAGGCTGCCTACGGCAGTGGGGAACGCTGATTGCTCATGATAGTCATGATTGGTGATGATTTTTTTTGGAACACGGATGACACGTATGAAACGGATTTCACAGATTTCTGCCTGCGGCAGAGGGGGAACGCTGATGCTCCTGATAGTCATGATTGGTGATGATTTTCTGGAACACGGACCTACCTCCGGCAGGCAGGTGACACGGATGATTTGGATTTCACGGATGGTCTGCCTGGCGGCATGGTCGGTAGCCTGGTCGGGCGGTCTCCGTCCGCACCATGAAATTTTCGGACTGCAGATCAGGATTATCTAAGGCTGATCTGAGTAGTAATGGTGGCTCGTGAAGACACGAGCCACGGCGGCGTGAAGACAGGATCCACGGCGGGAGGGAGCATCTCCAGGCAGATCCCTCTGCGATGGTGATTTTTTTTCAACGACAACATTTTTGTATCGCAATCGGGAAGACAGCTAGCTATCATCTTCAGATCACAAATGGCTCGTGAAGATAGGAGCCACGGCGTAGGTAATGGTGGCTCGTGAAGACACGAGCCACGGCGGCGTGAAGACACGAGCCACGGGGTAGGCGTCCCGGTACCTATGCCAGGTTGTCGGAAAAACCTATAAGGTTTTTAAAACCTTATAGGTTTGCCATAATCCATTGTTTATTGTGGACCTTTGTAAATATGCATCCACATATCCAGCATCTGGTTCGCTGCATTAACCTCGAAGACAAGGAACAGGCAGTACGTTATAGTCTCGATGAGTCGCATACCCTCAAAGCCTTAAAGGCGGAGGGGCTGGCGCTTCATCCCATTACGGTTACCCGCAAAAGTTTTGGGTATGCGGATTACCCGGAGATCAGCTTCCGGCTGAATTTTCCTGCGGAAACAAATTTGTTCAGGGACGGGGCCGCCATTGAATGTTTTATGGCCAATGAAACCCCTGTAAAAGGAATGTTGCTGGCCCTTGATGGAAAGGCCGGTGAGTTCAGGTTATTTGCCCCCGACTTTCCAGACTGGATAGAAGACAATGGCGTAGGCATCAAACTTTCGCCGGATACCCGCACTACCGGCATCATGAAAAAAACACTTGCTGCACTCGAGGCAGATGGGCCGGCATTCAATATGTTCCAGGTGCTGCATGGAGAAAAACCGATTCATGCTGAAGCTGAAAGACAGGGGAATGGTCTGCATTTTTTCAACGATCAGCTCAACGAAAGCCAGCAGGCTGCTGTGCAAAGCATCTTACACAACCAGCTTGTAACTATCGTGCATGGTCCGCCAGGAACAGGCAAAACCACCACGCTCATTGAAGCGATCAGGCAACAGGTACAACAGGGCGGAAAAATATTATTGAGCGCACCGAGTAACGCTGCGGTGGACAATATCTGCAAAGGATTATTGGAGCATGGCATTCAATTATTGCGGGTGGGTAATTCCGGCAAAGTGGATGAAGCCGTTTTTCCCTACACGCCAGAAGGCAAACTCGCTAACAGCAAACTGCAGAAAGAGATCCGCCAGCTGAAATTGCGGGCAGAAGAGTTTCGGCGCATGGCATTAAAATACAAACGCAGTTTTGGAAAAGCAGAGCGGGAGCAACGCAACCTGTTATTTAAAGAAGTAAAAAGCATCCGCAATGAAATAAAACAATTACAACAGTATAATGAAGAAAAGTTGCTGGCCGAAGCTGATGTGATCGCCGGCACACCCATCGGTTTATACGATGCGGGCCTGGAGAAAATACATTTCGATCAACTGATC
>CBFGLL010000470.1:0-1875 GCA_965649585.1 uncultured Chitinophagaceae bacterium
GTTTCCAAAAAATCGCCGGCAGGGGCCAAAGTTTTTTGCCAACCCGATGAACTCGACTCTACCGTTTGGAATAATTCCGGCTCGGCAACCAAAAGTTCGTCCAGCTCTTTCAACTCAGTTGCAGTAGCTTCTCCCGATAATTTACGGGTCAATAATATCCAGATGCGGTCATTACACATGGGCGTCGATAAATGTTAAGAGAATATTAAAACAAAAATCCCCTAAGTTATTTCCCAATTTTTTTTGCGGAATGGGTTTTCAGGGCTTCAGCGATGCGTTTTAGGGCAATTGCAAGCTGATTATCAAT
This sequence comes from uncultured Chitinophagaceae bacterium, assembly GCA_965649585.1. Lineage (GTDB taxonomy): Bacteria > Bacteroidota > Bacteroidia > Chitinophagales > Chitinophagaceae > Ferruginibacter. The sequence goes on from CBFGLL010000470.1 coordinate 308, forward strand.
CGTTTTTACACTAAGGTCGAGTAGTTCAGCAATGTCTTTGTACCGCAGGCGATCTTCTTTTGCAAGTTTATATACCAGCTGGCAGGATGGCGGCAATTGTTTTACTGCTTTTGCAATTACTCCTTCCATTTCATGCAGTTCGGCACTCTCCTGTGGGCCAATATAATCTGATACAAATTCTACTTCAATATTTTCAATCGCAAAGCGGGCATGTTTGTTTTCCTGCCTCAGGCGGGCAAGGGCAGCATTTTTTACGCTAACGAAAAGATACACTTTTAGATGCTCAATCTCCATCAGTTTTGCCCGGCGTATCCACACTTCCAGCAATACATCAGAAGCGATCTCTTCTGCAAGCACCCTTGATTTAACGATGGAGTAGGCAAAATTTTGCAGGGAAGGAAAAAGAAGGAAGAACAACGATTTATAAGCCGCTGCATCTTCGTACCTGCTTACCTGGTATTGAAGCTCTGCAATTGTGCTATCGTTATTTTCCGGAGAAGCAATCATGCGTGGATGTTGGAGTTTAAAGTTAACTAAAAATATCAGTTGTATAAACAAAAACAGGATGGGTGAAAAAATTGAAAGCCTATCTTTATCAAATGAAGACCTCACCATATTTAAAAAAATCTGCTACCATTGGTATCACCTGCCCGGCCGGGTACATGGCAAGTGAAAAAGCCCAGGCCTGCATCAATACCCTAATGGAATGGGGTTATGCTGTGGTGGTGGGCAACACCCTGGGAAGCAGTTCCGGCAATTACTTCAGCGCCACAGATGAAGAGCGGGCTGCCGAATTGCAGTCGATGCTGGATGATAAAAAAATCGATGCCATATTATTCGGCAGGGGCGGTTATGGCATGACGAGGATCATTGACCTGCTTGATTTCAAAAAATTCAAGAAAAATCCGAAATGGCTCATCGGGTTTAGTGATATTACCCTGCTGCATTGTCATTTGTACAGCAAATTCAATATTGCCAGCATTCATGCGCCCATGGCGGCCGCTTTCAATGATGGAGAAGCAGACAACGAATACATCCTTTCTTTAAAAAACTGTATCGCCGGCAAAAAAGCAAACTACCAGGCTGCTCCCCATCTGCTCAACAAGCCGGGAAGTGCAACGGGCAAACTCATTGGCGGAAATCTTGCGTTGTTCACCCATACCCTCGGCACAGTTTCTGAACCGGATACTGAAAACTGTATTTTATTTTTAGAAGATATCGGCGAATACCTGTACAATGTGGACAGGATGTTGTACCAATTAAAACGGGCAGGTAAATTGAAAAAACTTTCGGGACTCATCTTTGGTGGCTTCACCGATATGAAAGATACTGAACGTCCATTCGGCCAATCAATAGAAGATATTCTCAGCAACATTTCAAATGACCTCGACATACCGATTTGTTTCAACTTCCCCGTAAGCCATAATAAGGAAAATGTTGCCCTTAAAATTGGGGTAAAATACAACCTCATCGTAGGCAATAAAAAGGTTGTTTTAAAAGAACTGTACCAATTATTTATTTACGAAGCAAGGAGTCAAGTCTATTTCTATAGAGTGCAGACTCACTCA
>CBFGLL010000471.1:0-1850 GCA_965649585.1 uncultured Chitinophagaceae bacterium
AAGCTTTGGTTTGCAGCAGCGATCGTACATGGGATTGCGTTTAGATTACCTGGCGAAAAATACTGTAAAGGAACAACTGACCATTGGTGGTACGGTGGTGCGCCTGAGTGAAAGGCCCTTCTTTACCAAAGTGAATTATGGAGAAGATCCTATTCGTAATGCGATGTATGGCCTTGATCTTAATTATCGCAGGGATGCACCAAGGTTAACCAAGTTCTTAAATAAACTTCCTTTTTATTCTACTACAGCCCCCTCTAATATCAATGTGTATGCAGAGGCTGCTATGCTGAAACCGGGCCATGCGCCACAAATTGGTCGTGGTAAAAATGGTATCATTAATATTGATGATTTTGAAGGAAGTAAATCGGGTATCGATCTTCGTTTTCCGCCTATCAGTTGGGCACTGGCATCGGTTCCAAAAGGTGCAGTGGACGACTTTGGAAATATCATGTTCCCTGAAGCTGACAGCAGCAATAGTTTAGCCTATGGTAAACAAAGGGCGAAAATTGCCTGGTACCAGATTGAGCAAACCCTTCAGCAGTACCAGGGGGTAAATAACCCCATTGCATACAATGCAGAGTTATTGAGTGACCCAAGGGCGAGGCAGGTGTATCAAAAAGAAATTTTCCCGCAACGTACCACTGGGTTTGGAGAGAGCCAGCTGGTAACATTTGACCTTAGTTATTACCCAACAGAAAAGGGTCCTTATAATTATGAAACTTCTCCCAGCGAAATAAATGCCAGCGGCCGATTTATTGATCCAAAGGAAAAATTCGGTGGTTTGATGCGTGGCTTAGATCAAACAGATTTTGAGACAGGCAATATCGAGTTTATCGAATTCTGGATGCAGGATCCTTATATCCTGCCATCGTACAGCGGTACACAGGGTGGTAAACTTTATTTCAACCTGGGTAATATTTCGGAGGATGTACTAAAAGACGGAAGAAGGTTTTATGAAAACGGGTTGCCTACACCAAATGCTCCTGCACCGGTTGACCTGACCGTGTGGGGCAAAGTGCCTCGCAACCCCATACAGGTAACCAATGCATTTAGTAATGTGCCGGAAGATCGTGAATTTCAGGATGTAGGTTTTGATGGATTGCCGGATACTTCTGAGCTGGTGAGGCGTGCAGATTACCTCAACGAACTTGCTGCTAATTTTGGCACCGGTTCGGCAGTGTACCAGGCTGCATTGGCTGATCCTTCCCGTGATAACTTTAAACATTACAGGGATGCGGGCTTTAGTGGTAATGACGGTATTTTAGAACGCTATAAACATATCAACAGCCCACAAGGCAACTCCCCGCTTGCAGGCAATTCTGAGTTTTCCACCGCTGCCACTTTGTATCCTGATGCGGAAGACCTGAACAGGGATAATACCTTAAATGAAACAGAAGAGTATTTTCAATATGCGGTTGATATCAAAAGGTCAACTGACCCGCTCATGAGCATCGGCAGTAATTTTATTGTTGATAAAAAAGAGGTTGCTGTAAACCTTCCCAACAGTACACAAAGGGTAGAAACCTGGTACCAGTTCAGGATCCCGATTGGAGCATATAATCATAAAGTGGGTAATATCCCCGACTTTAAATCTATCCGTTTCATCAGGATGTTTATGACGGAGTTTGAAGACAGTACTACACTTCGTTTTGGTACATTACAATTGACAAGAAATATCTGGCGGAAGTTCCAGTATAAAGTTGATTCAACAGGCCTTTATAACACGGCGAGCAGTGCCCCATTAAATGTAGGTGCTGTAAACATTGAAGAAAACGATCAGCGTTCTCCACTGCCATACCGCACACCAAGAGAAATTGAAAGGGTGCAAACCACCAGCAATAACGGTGTAA
>CBFGLL010000472.1:0-1849 GCA_965649585.1 uncultured Chitinophagaceae bacterium
GCTTACCACAGCCGCAAACAGCGTAGCACAGGAACCAGAAGTCATCCGGGTAAAAGTAAATGCAGAAAATGCGAGGGCGGTGGAAAACGCCACCGTTAGCTTGTTGAGCCCTGAAAAAAAACAGATCATTAAAACTGCGTTGTCGGATAAAGATGGAGTTGCCAGCTTCGAAAAAATTGCGGCAGGTAATTACCATCTCACCGTTTCGTATAACGGTTACAACGATCATAAACTGGAAGCCATCCAACTTGCAGAAGGTGCCACGCTTGAATTACCCACGATCAGCCTCACCGCAAAAACGACCACGCAATTAAAAGAAGTAACCGTTACCGCAAAAAAACCTTTTATTCAAAGAATGAACGACAGGATCGTGGTGAATGTGGATGGTAGCTCGGTAAATGCCGGCAGTTCCGCTTTTGAAGTGCTGGAAAGGGCGCCGGGAGTAACGATTGATCCCAATGATAATATTGCACTCAAGGGCAGGCAGGGTGTTATCATCATGATTGATGGAAAACCATCGCCGATGTCGGGTGCCGACCTTGTAAATTACCTGCGTGGACTTACCAGCAACAGTATTGACAGGATAGACATTATTACCAACCCTTCGAGTAAGTATGATGCAGCCGGAAATTCCGGCATAATAGATATCAGGTTAAAAAAAGATCAGCGGGTGGGAACAAATGGAACTTTCAATATCGGTTATGGACAGGGAGTTTATCCAAAGGCTAACACCGGCCTTTCATTAAACCATCGGAACAAAAAAGTAAATGTGTTTGGCAGCTATAACTATGGCTACCGCAAAAACTTAAATCATTTACAGCTCGACAGGAATTTTTATGAGGATGGTGTTTTTACCGGTTCAGATCTGAAAGACAATTTTAGCAGGGCGCCGTTTAACAGCAATAGTTTCAGGTTGGGCGCTGATTATTTTGCCTCCAAAAAAACGATTGTGGGAGTGGTGTTGAACAGTAATATCAACCAGTTTAGCCGTAAAAATAATAATGTAACCCAGGTGATGGATGAAAATCACCAGCCCGATTTTGATTTCAGAACACTGGCTAAAAACAAGGATCGTAATACCAATTTTGTTGCAAATTTCAACCTAAAACATACTATTGATAGTACCGGAAAAGAGATTACAGCAGATCTAGATCATGGTATCTATAATTCCAAATCTGTTTCCAACACAGGCACACAGTATTACAAAACCAATGGCGATCCGCTGCAGGCTGATTATATTCTGCTGGGCGATCAAAAAGGTAAATTAAATTTCACCACAGCAAAAATTGATTATGTAAACCCGTTGAAAAGCGGCGCCAGCTTTGAAGCAGGGCTAAAAACGAGTTTTGTTTCCACGGACAATGATGCAAAATTCTTTGACGCCAGTGCTGGTATCCCCGTGGTGGATGAAGGCAAAACCAACCACTTTTTATACGAGGAAAATAATAATGCAGCCTACCTGAACTTTAAAAAGAATTTTAAGAAATGGGATATGCAACTTGGTGTACGTGCAGAACAAACCAATGTGAAAACCTACCAGGAAATAGGGCAGGTGAAATGGGACAGTAATTATATCCAGTTTTTCCCAACCGCTTTTTTCAATTATAAAATTAAAGATGATCAAACGCTGGGAGTTTCTGTTAGCCGGCGGATCAACAGGCCGGGATATGCCCAGTTGAATCCTTTTCTTTTCCTTATTGATGTAACTACTTATGCCACCGGTAACCCGGGCCTGCTGCCACAATTTACCTGGGCTTACGAGTTAAACTATACGGTGAAAAAAATCAATTTCTCGCTAAGTTATAGCCACACTACCAACAACCAGAATATTGTGATTGCACGCTACAAC
>CBFGLL010000473.1:0-1842 GCA_965649585.1 uncultured Chitinophagaceae bacterium
TGCGGCAAAAAGGCTTCGTCGAATCGGCTTTATTAAAACAAGTTTGCTGGCTTTTACCTGGGCATTTGTTACAGTTGTGGTACCTGCATCAAACATTTCAGCACCGGCAAACACCGTGTTGTTATTGCTGATGGCGAGATTTTTTTTCATGCTCATGCTTTGCTCCATCTTCGACCAGCGGGATGTAAAGATGGATAAGATACATGGCCTGCATAGCCTTGCCACCGATGTAAGCCCCAAAACCTTGCAAGCTATTATGCTGATCTCCTTCCTCGGTTATTTTGTTGCTGGCTTTTTGGTGCGCAACCACATCAGCAACAACTGGCAGATGGCTGCTTTTTGTATTACCGCATTACAGGTATGGGTCGTTTACCGGCTTTCACTTAAAAAGCAGGGGTATATATTTTATTATTTTATGGTAGATGGGTTAATGTTGTTTTCTTCCCTGTTAAGTTTTGTCGCATTCCTGCTCTCCAATTAAATTCCGGCAACTAATACCTGCTTCCTGTATTTTTGCAGTATTAATTATTGATCATGGCAAAAGCAGTAAGAAAAAAACGATTATTAGACGATAAGTCCTATGCATTTTTGAAAGAATATGTTGACAATGCTTCTCCCACAGGTTTTGAGAGTAGCGGGCAAAAGCTTTGGATGAAGTGGCTGGAACCTTATGTAGATGAATTTTTTACTGACCCTTACGGCACAGCCGTAGGTGTAATTAATCCCGGTGCATCTTTTAAGGTAGTAATCGAAGCCCATGCGGATGAGATCAGTTGGTTTGTAAATTATATTTCTCCTGAAGGATTGATTTATCTTAAACGCAATGGTGGCGTAGATCACCAGATTGCACCCAGCATGCGTGTAAACATTCATGGAAAAAAAGGGATTGTAAAAGCAGTATTCGGCTGGCCTGCTATTCACACCAGGATTGGAAATCCCGAAAAAGAGCCCACTCCAAAAGTAGAAAACCTGTTCCTGGATTGTGGCGCAAGAAATAAAAAAGAGGTAGAAGCTTTAGGAATACATGTGGGCGCAGTGGCTACCTACGAAGATGGATACGAAGAACTGGCAAATGATTATTTAATAGCCCGTGCTTTTGATAACCGCATCGGCGGGTTTATGATTGCACAGGTTGCAAAAATGCTGAAGGATAATAAAAAGAAATTACCGTTTTCGTTGTACGTGGTAAATGCTGTGCAGGAAGAAATTGGTTTGCGTGGAGCAGAAATGATTGCCCGCAGAATAAAGCCAGATGTCGCCATCATTACGGACGTAACACATGACAGCTCTACTCCCATGGTGAACAAAATAATAGAAGGCGAATGTGTTTGTGGTAAAGGTCCTTCGCTGTGTTATGGTCCTGCGGTACATAATAAGCTACTGGACTTTGTTCAAAAAACGGCAGACAAGTCAAAAATACCTTACCAGCTCAGGGCTGTGAGCCGTAGCACGGGCACTGATACAGATTCATTTGCTTATGCCAACGATGGTTGTCCTTCTGTGCTTATTTCCATCCCGCTGAGGTATATGCATACAACGGTAGAAATGATTCATAAGGATGATATAGAAGATACCGTGAGATTGATATATGAATCAGTACTTGCGCTCACACCAAAAACAAACCTTAGTTATTTTAGTTAACATGCAAGATAAATTTACCCGGTACCTCCAGTTAAGCAATAGGATCATCATCAGTTTTGTTGTGTTTGTTGCGGGTTTGCTGTTGCTGTTGTTGGGGCTTAGGTTGCTGTTTGGGCTACTGGATAGTATGTCGTGGTTTGTTTACCTGTTCACCTTGTTCATCGTAATATTTCCCCCGGCCATTTTTATCATTATTTTTTC
>CBFGLL010000474.1:0-1841 GCA_965649585.1 uncultured Chitinophagaceae bacterium
GATGAAGAAGTGATCTTTAAAGACGTTGATTCCAAATTATATTTTGTTCAATACAAAACCACCGATGGTTCAGGTCATATAACGGTAGCCACTACCCGACCGGAAACGATTTTGGGTGATATCGCCATTTGTGTAAACCCCAATGATGAGCGTTATCAATCGATGATCGGTAAAGAAGTGATTGTGCCCATCATCAACCGCAAAATTCCCATCATTGCTGATGAATATGTTACGGCTGAATTTGGTACGGGTGCTTTGAAAGTAACACCGGCGCACGATAAGAACGATAATATGCTGGGGGCAAAACATAACCTGGCTTCTATCGATACTTTAGATGTTACCGGCAAGTTTACGGTTGAGGAATTGCTACAGGATAATCCATCGGAGCAGGTGATGGGTTATGTGGGTGTAGATCGTTTTGCTTTGCGCAAACAGATTGCGGAAGATATAGCTGCCTTAGGCCAGGTAGAAAAAATAGAAGATTATAAAAGCCAGGTGGGCACGAGTGAAAGGACAGGCGCAGTGATTGAAAATAAATTATCGCTGCAGTGGTTTATCGACATGAATAAATTCATGGAGAAAAATCCTGAGGTGTTGAGTGCGGTATTGAGTGATGAAATTACTTTTCATCCAGCCAAACTCAAGAATACTTATAAATACTGGCTGGAGAATATTAAAGACTGGTGTATCAGTCGCCAGCTTTGGTGGGGACAAAGGATACCGGCATGGTACGATGGGGAAGGAAGATTTGTTGTTGCTGAAAATGAAGAAAAGGCAAAAGAAATTTTCAGTGCTCAATATTCAATCAGCGATGCTCAACTCACGCAGGATGAGGATGTACTCGATACCTGGTTTTCTTCATGGCTATGGCCAATGGAAGTATTTAAAGGCATCAGTCACCCGGGCAATAAGGACGCTGAATATTACTACCCTTCCACTACCCTGGTTACGGGGCAGGATATTATTTTCTTTTGGGTGGCACGTATGATCATGGCTGGTTATGAGTACAAGGATGTAAAACCTTTTAAAGATGTGTATTTCACCGGTATGGTGAGGGATAAACAAGGGAGAAAGATGAGCAAGCAGTTAGGCAACTCTCCTGACCTGTTGGGGTTGATCGATCAATATGGAGCCGACGCTACCAGGTTTGGAATTATGATCGCTTCTCCTGCAGGTAATGACCTTTTGTTTGATGAATCTGCCCTGGAACAAGGCCGCAACTTCAACAACAAAATGTGGAATGCGCTGAAGCTGGTAAAAATGTGGGAAGCAAGGCAGGAGGAAAATGTTGAAGCAGGAAACAACTTTGCCCTGGACTGGTTTGAGAACAGGTTGAACGAGGCCCGGGCAGAAGTAAACCAGTTGATAACACAATTCAGGCTGAGTGAAGCACTGAAAGTTATTTACTCCTTGATTTGGGATGATTTCTGCAGCTGGTACCTGGAATGGGTGAAACCCGGTTTTGAGCAGCCGATTGATAAAAGGGTTTATGAAAAAACAGTTGGATATTTCGCAGAGTTGATGCATTTGTTGCATCCCTTCATGCCTTTTGTTACCGAAGAGATCTATCATCAATTAAGTAATAGAAAAGACGACCTCTGTGTAAAACAATTTGCAGCTGCTGCAGCAACAAACCCAGCAATTTTGTCAACCGGCAAATTGTTGCAGGATACCATCACAGGATTAAGAGATGTACGCAACAAACATCAGGTGAAACCGAAGGATAGTATTGTTCTGCATATTCAAACGACCAACGAGCAGCTGTACAAAGAAATTCAATCGTTGCTGATGAAGCAGGTAAATGCAAAATCTGTGAACTACAGCCCCGACACAGTTGCAGG
>CBFGLL010000475.1:0-1828 GCA_965649585.1 uncultured Chitinophagaceae bacterium
ACGTCCACCACCACCGGAAGTTAACCAGGTGAAGTTTACCCCGCCAAAAGTGGTGAAAGACGAAGAGGTAAAACGGGAAGAGAAGATCGAAGAGATCAAGGAAGATGCTGCTATCAGTACTAAAACGGTAGAGAGCGAAAACAAGGTTCAGATTGTACAGGCTGCTGTGGAAGATAAAGGTACCCAGGTAGTAGAAGCTCCTAAGGTGGAAGAAGACGAAAACAAGATCTTTAACAAGGTAGAAATTGAAGCAGAGTATCCTGGTGGTACACCTGCATGGACAAAATACCTGCGCAACAACCTCGACGCAAACGCTCCGATCGACAATGGCGCCAACCCCGGTGAATACACGGTGATTGTTCGCTTTATTGTAAGTAAAGATGGTAGCATCAGCGACGTGGTTGCAGAAACAAAACATGGTTATGGCATGGAAGCTGAAGCCATCAGGGTAATTAAAAAAGGCCCTAAATGGACACCAGCCCAGCAAAACGGTAGGTACGTAAATGCTTATCGTCGCCAGCCCATCAAATTCGTAGTAACAGAACAATAGTATATTCTCTTACCTTACAAAAACCTCCTGCCTGCAGGAGGTTTTTTATTTTGGGGACATTGATTCATCAGGCATTCATTCATAAGGTCATTAAGTCAATGGGTCACTGAGTCATTAGTCATTAGGTCAACCAAGGTTTGTGCCTTGCATTTTTGGGTGAAATAAGTAAACAGTTTTTTCTATGGATTTTCGGTATCGCCGGCTCTTATAATAAACAACTGTTATGGCCGACATTACTACATTATCCAGCAACAAAAAAAAATTCTTTAACAGGCGATCCACCCGTGTTGACCTTACACCCATGGTGGACCTGGGATTTATTCTAGTTACATTTTTTGTATTTACCAGTACACTACAGCAACCGCTCGCAATGGATATTTTATATCCCAAAGAGAGTGCAATCAGTAAAGATGAAATTTGCGAATCTTGTGTACTCACGGTGCTTCCAGCAAAGCATGATAAAATCTGGTATTACGAAGGCAGTGAGCAAACAGCCCAATACAAAGAAACCAGCTATGCTGAATTGCGCACACTGCTACTGCGCAAAAAACAAAAAGTAATACAACAGAGAGGGGAGGATCAGTTCGTGCTCATTATTCGCCCGCTGCAAACTTCACAATACCAAAACCTGGTGACCATTATGGACGAGTGCGCCATCACCAAAGTGCTGCGCTATTATATTGATGAGCCAAGCGCAGCGGAAGTGGAACGGTTTGGTGATTAAGGGGGCTGTGAGTCGGGAGTCGCTAGTCAGTAGTCTGCCGCCTTCCTCCCTATCTTTGCTCCATGATCAACAAACTCTCCGGTTGGGACGATACCATTGTGGCCCTCGCTACTGCTCCGGGTGTGTCTGCCATCGGCGTACTGCGGGTGAGCGGTGCCAAAGCATTTGAAATAGTGAATGAATTATTTCCCTCGAAAGATTTGTTGCAGATGCCCTCTCATACATTGCATGTTGGTTTATTAAAAGAAGATAAGGTGGCAATTGATGAAGTAGTGCTGGCGCTGTTTAAAGGCCCTAAAAGTTTTACCGGCGAAGACACGATAGAGATCAGTTGCCATGGAAGCCCCTTTATTCAGCAGCAGGTGCTGGAAGCATTGGTGCGTAAAGGAGCAAGGCTTGCCCGGGCGGGGGAATTTACACAACGGGCATTTTTAAATGGTAAAATGGACCTGGCGCAAGCCGAGGCTGTGGCCGATATTATTTTAAGCAACAGTAAAGCTTCGCAACAAACAGCGCTGCACAATATTCGTGGAGGTTTTAGCGAAGAGCTGAGA
>CBFGLL010000476.1:0-1815 GCA_965649585.1 uncultured Chitinophagaceae bacterium
CTGCGCCGATAGATGCAGACGATAAAATTCACGAGGAGACCAGCGTACCTGTGAACCCACATACAGAACAGGATTACGACGAGATCATACACCAACTGCCGGACGATAGTGAAACCAGCGGGCTTGAAGATCCCGATGACAAAATACACCGGGAAGGATTTGATGAAGACAGCTTAGACCAGCGCTGATCATCATCCCGGAAATATCCTGATCACTTTTTCAAAACGACCTTCGTAATAACCATTCAATGGTGATATTGTAACACCGTTTGCCTTGCCGGAGGAAGAATGAATGAACCTGATGGTATCGCCGGTGTTCTCCGTAATGATACCCATGTGGCCTACAACTCTTATGCTGCTGTCGGTACCGGTAAATAAAATGAGATCGCCCGGCCGGGCTGTATGGCGGGGCACTTCATACTCTACGTTTGTAAAATCTACAGATGAACGTGGCACAGCAATATTAAAACGATTAAAAACATAGGTGATAAATCCTGAACAGTCGAAGCCAACTTTTGGATCGGTAGAGCCATAGAGGTAAGGCACGTTTACCAATGTGTTAGCAAAGTGGAGCAATTCTTCCGGCTCTGTACCACCTGTGTTGATCTTAATGCGTTTGATTTGTGGATCCAGCACGGTAAAATCTTTGAGATTGGTATCAGTCACCGCTGGTAATTGGGTGCCTGGCAGTAAGGTATCACCCGGTAGAATTTCTGTGGTATCATCAATTGCAGGTGGGTAATGACTCGACTGTTGCCTGCAGGCGCTGTACACGATCAATAAAAGTAATACGCAGCAATTTTTCATTTTGCAACATTGGTTGTAATTAGCAGACAAGATTTGGCTGCAGGTTGTAGAATTCAAGCCGTGTGCCAAGAAAATATTACCGTTGCTAAAGTTTCCGTTTTCCTATTCCTGCTGTTGCCCTAAAATTGCATATGCAAAAATTACTGCTAACTGTTTTGCTATCGATCGCCACCTGGGTGGTACACAGCCAATCTTCCGATACTTCCCTTGTGATTAAAAAATATATTACCCAGCGGGTGCAGGGAGTTATCAACCTTGATGGCATTCCCGATGAGCCTGCCTGGGAGGCGCTGCCTTATGGTGGAGATTTTATACAGAACCAGCCACATAATGGGGCGGCCCCATCGCAGCCCACGCAGTTTAAATTGACTTACGATGACCGCTTCATTTATGTGGCAGCGTGGATGCAGGAAACGAGCAGCGATTCCATCATAAAAAGAATGGGGAGAAGGGATGATTTCCCGGGAGATTTCATTGAAATCAACATCGACAGTTATTATGATAAACGAAGTGCTTTTTCATTCACCATTTCTGTGAGTGGTGTGAGAGGCGATGAATTTGTGAGTGAAAATGGCAATAACTGGGATGAGAGTTGGAACCCGATATGGTATGCAAAAACCCATGTGCATGTAAAAGGCTGGACGGCCGAAATGAAGATTCCGCTGAGCCAGCTTCGTTATGGAAATGAGCCGGAAAAAGTGTGGGGCCTGCAGTTCACCCGCAGGATCTTCCGCAAGGAGGAGCGCAGCAACTGGCAGTTTATTCCACAGAGCAGTGGCGTGTGGGTGAGTGGTTTTGGCGAATTGCACGGCCTTAAAAATATACCGATGCATAGGCAGGTGGAAATTGCTCCCTATGTTACTGCACAAACTTCCACTTTTAAAAAAGAAGCAGGCAATCCATTTGCTACCGGTATTGAGTCGAAAGTGTCGGGTGGGGTAGATGGGAAGGTGGCCATTACCAATGACCTGATTTGGGATTATACCATTAATCCAGACTTCGGACAGGT
>CBFGLL010000477.1:0-1807 GCA_965649585.1 uncultured Chitinophagaceae bacterium
CCTGGTGGCAGCATCTCACAAAAAAAAGACAACTAAAAAAGCAGCAACAAAAACCGCCACTAAAAAACCTGTAAAAAAAACCACTAAAAGGGTGGCCGCCACAACATGAGTCGCCAGTCCACATATCTTAAACCCATGCTGGCCAGCCCGGGTGGCGATGCCTTTAATGATGCAGAATGGTGTTTCGAAATGAAATGGGATGGCTACAGGGTAATTGCCGATTGCGATGGAAATAATGTGCAGCTCCTATCCCGCAACAGTCTTTCGCTCAACAAAAAATTTAGCGGCATTGCCGAAGCACTCGGCGAACTTGCCCACAAAGCCGTGCTGGATGGGGAAGTGGTGGCACTCGATAAAAAAGGTAATCCATCTTTTCAATTGCTGCAGCGCTTTGAAGCCATGCCCACGGGCAAACTGCTGTACATGGTATTTGACCTTTTGTATTTAGATGGCACCGATACCCGGCAACTGCCGCTGCTTGAGCGCAAAGCCCTGCTCAAAACCTTGCTGGCCACTTTGCAACATCCCGATATAAAATTTAGCGCACACGTGCTGGAAAAGGGCATACCCTTTTTTAACAACGCTAAAAAGAAAAATGCCGAGGGCATTATGGCCAAGCATATCCACAGCGAATATGCCAGCGGCCTGCGCAGTAACCAATGGCTTAAAATAAAACACCGCAGCAGTATGGAAGCGGTGATCGTGGGCTACACGGCGCCCAACAACAGCCGCACGCATTTTGGCTCTCTCATACTTGCTGAGTACAAGGGCCACGAACTTAGTTACCTGGGCCATACGGGCACGGGCTTTACAGAAAAGATGCTATCAGGTTTATGGAAAAAAATGCAGCAACTTAAAACCAGCAAAAGCCCTTTTAAAGAGAAAATAAAAACCAACAGGCCAGTTACCTGGCTCAAACCAATGCTGGTGGCAGAAGTAGAGTATGCAGAAATTACTTCTGATGGTATTCTCCGGCAATCTGCCTTTAAAGGATTAAGAAATGATAAAAATGTAAGCGACATGAAAGCAACTGAAAAAGATACCAATACCAACAGCAAAGATGCTTTGGTGAAAGTGGGAGGCAAAAGCCTCACGCTTACCAATCTTTCCAAAATTTACTGGCCTAAGGATAAGTTTACCAAGGGCGACATGATAGCTTATTACGATAGCATGGCCGAATACATTTTGCCTTATTTAAAAAACAGGCCGCTCTCACTAAAGCGCAATCCCAATGGAATTATGGATGAAGGATTTTATCATAAAGATGCAGGCGAGCAGGCACCCTCATGGGTAAAAACATACGACGTACATTCTGACTCATCCAATAAAATAGTGAACTACATTGTGTGCAACGATAAGCCCACGCTGCTGTATGTAGCCAACCTGGGATGTATTGAAATGAACCCCTGGAACTCTACCACCAAAAAGCCCGATAATCCCACTTACATGGTCATTGATATTGATCCTGCTGATAAAAATACATTTGAGCAGGTGATTGAAACTGCGCTTGTAACTAAAGACATATTAGACCAGGCTGGGGTAGAGTGTTACTGCAAAACCTCCGGCGCCACGGGTCTGCATATTTATGTGCCCATGGGCAATAAATACGATTATGATGATGTGCGAATGTTTGGCCAGTTGGTTGCATCCATGGTGGTTGACCGGCTGCCGAAGTTTACCAGCATTGAACGTTCGCTTAAAAAAAGGGGCAATAATATTTATGTTGATTTTTTACAAAACTCCCGCGGGCAAACGCTTGCATCTGCCTACAGCGTGCGGCCAAAGCCCGGCGCAACTGTTTCCACAC
>CBFGLL010000478.1:0-1804 GCA_965649585.1 uncultured Chitinophagaceae bacterium
TTGAATTTCCCGAAACGATGGTTTATGTGTAATTGATGTGGAAAAGCCGCTCCCCTTGAGCCGCCGCATATGAACTCCACGTCTTCAACTTGTTTATGTATGGCATTAGGCAATCTCGGAACGAAAACTGTTTTGTCACATGTGCTTTTTTCCTAACTTGAAGCCGATGAATAATACTAACTGTCTGAATTGCGGAGCTCCAACATTGGAGGCTCAGAAATTTTGTGGCCAATGCGGCCAAAACTACCATGTGCACCGTTTTACCATCCGCAACTTTTTTCACGAGGCATTTCATGCGTTGACCCATACCGATAAAGGTATTTTTCATCTCTTAAAATGTTTAGCTACACGGCCGGGAACCACAGCCCGGGAATATATACAGGGAAGAAGAAAGTTCTATTTTAATCCCTTTACCTTTTTTCTGATCCTGATGACAGTGTTCGTGATATCCAATTCTTATTTTAAAAAAGACATTCCCTTGAGAGAGGTGAATTCAGCAGTACTGGCAAAAATACCAACCCAGGAAGGAAAGCAGCATTATATCAACATGACCAACCGTGGAAATAATGCCTCCATGTTTTTTTTGAAACATGGCAATATCGTAGCAATGATTGCTATTCCTTTTATTTCCTTCATCACCTGGCTGTTCTTTAGGAGACGGGGATTTAATTATGCAGAACACCTTACGGCGAATATGATGTACATTGCGTTTGCTAACCTCATTTTTGCGCTGATTGTATATCCTGTATTCGGCTACTTTGCTGATGGCCAGATACCCGGATGGGCAACCGCTCTGGCAATGTGCCTGCAGGCAATTTATTTTGGATGGTCACTCAACGGATTTTTGCAATTGAATAACACCGGTCAAAGAGTAAAATCATTTGTAGTGTGTTTTATTGCAGTAATTTTGTGGGCGATTTTCTCTGTGACCATGATGGCCATTTACATCTACCAAAGCGGAGATTTTTATAAGTTTTTTCAATACATGAACCTCTAAGTTTTGGCAACACAAATAAAATCCGGTGAAAAAAATTTACTAGAAGGTGTGATATTCATTCAAAGTTTTAAACCTTTAAGCTTATGAATGACCCGATATTAAAAAACTGGGAAAAAAAGAGAAAGGAACGCAGTAAATTATATAAGCAGTTTTTGCTGAAGCCTGATAAAAATAAGGTTCTAAAGCAGTTGCCCGATCTGCACGAAGAAGCTTTCAGCAAAATTGATTGTCTTGCATGTGCCGCTTGTTGCAAAAATTATTCTCCCCGGTTTAAAACGCCGGATATTAAACGCATTTCCAAAACACTTGGGCTTAAAGAAGGGGTATTCATTGAAACCTACCTGAACCTGGATGAAGATGGAGATTATGTGGTTAATTCAAAACCATGTCCCTTCCTGGGCAATGATAGTTATTGCAGTATTTATGAAGATCGACCCTCAGATTGCCACCGGTTTCCTTATACTGATGAAGATGTGTTGATTAAACGACCCGCCCTTACGCAAAAAAATGCGGAGTTTTGCCCTGCAGTTTATTTTGTTTTGGAGAAATTAATAGAAAAGAAATGAGGAAGATTGAATGCACTTGGTGATTCTTCCGCCGTCCTGTTGGGGTGGTTGATTTCCTAACTGATTTATTTTTTTGGAATCGAAAGATTTTTGAAAGCATCGCCCAATAATTGTTTGGCAAAAAATACTATCTGCCCCACGTGGTAAGGGTAATGCGCCAGCTGGCGATTGATAGCTTCTGCAACGGTATGAGCTTCCCCCCGGATCATGACCGTTTTGGAGAGATCTGCATCCGTTAATG
>CBFGLL010000479.1:0-1804 GCA_965649585.1 uncultured Chitinophagaceae bacterium
ATGGAGAATGATTTTGCCCTGGTACAATTTCCTGATGCAAAAAATCCGGGGCAGTTTTTAATGGCGGGTGCGGCGCTGCAGAATATCACGGGGCATTTGAAAAACGGAACGGAACAGTTTTACAATCTTAAGTTGCATGGAGAATACAGGAACCGTACCCGCAACCGCAAATGGGATATGATGCTGGAGGGTGAGTTTTATGTAAACGGGTTGAATGCCGGCGATTATGCGGCAAGGGCAAGTTTGAGCCGGTTCCTCAATAAAAAGTGGGGGGATATAAAATTGTTTTTCAGCAACAGCAACCGTACGCCTTCTTTTATTTTTGATAACAGGTCGTCGTTTAATTTTGGAAACAGTCCCGGCTTTAACAAAGAGAATATCACTTCATTTGGTGCCACTGCCAACAATCCGTTTATCCAACTTAGTGCGGCGAATCATATCATTACCAACTACACTTATTTTAAAAACTTTTACCAGGCCGACCAAAGCAGTACTATCATTAACCTATTACAATTATCGGCTGCTAAAAAAATAACGATCAGCAAACGCTGGAACTGGTATTTGAATGCTACTGTTCAGCAAACCGCCTCGGAATCGCCGATACGGGTGCCTCTGTTGTTTACCCGTAGCCGCTTTGCTTACGAAGGTAATTTTTATAAGAACCTCAATCTTAGCACTGGGCTGGAAGTCCGTTATTTTACGCCGTTTAAAGCCAATCATTATTCCCCGTTGATCAGCCAGATGGTGCCGCAGGATACTGCCACCATCAGCAACCTGCCGGATGTGCATGCATTTCTGCATTTCCGTATTAAAACCTTTACCGGTTACCTGCGTGCAGAAAACCTGAATACCCTGTATTTAAAAGATGGGTTCAGGTTTGTGAATAATAATTACGCTACGCCGCTCATCCCATCCCCCGGGCTCATCATCAGGTTTGGTGTGAGGTGGTGGTTTGTAAACTAATTAACAATAGTTTTTCCCCTTTTCGGGTTCATTTTGTACCTTCGCCCTGGTGAAAAAGTTTATTTTATCTATACTAACGGTATTGTATATGACGGTGTCTTCGGGCATTGCCATGGAAATACATTATTGTATGGGTGAAAAAGTGGGCGCTGAATTGTATGGCGATTCAGACGATAAGTGCGGCCGCTGTGGAATGAAGGAACAAAATAAAGGCGGCTGCTGCCACGACGATCACCAGTTCATCAAAATAGAAGATAGCCATAAAAAAGTTGTAAACGATCTTTCTTTTTCAATTGGAGAAATCGCTATTGTAAATGACTATCCTCTTACTGTCTGGAGCCTGCCATTAAAGAATGGCAGATATGTGGTTCATAATAATTCTCCGCCAGGCTATGCTAAACCTCCCGCCCGAATTCTTCACTGTGTTTTCAGAATTTGATATTGTTTTTTGAATTTTTTTCAGTGTTGCAATAGCAGCAATGAATTCCTGCGTGTAGGTACACGCTTATATCAATTAACATCAATTAAAATATTATCAATAATGAAAACATTATCACTTGTTGCCGTTTTATTATTCGGCCTGTTTACCAACTCATTTGCTCAAAAAGATCTTGCAACTGCCACTATCAAGGTTTGGGGCAACTGCGGAATGTGTAAAGAAACCATCGAAAAAAATGCTCTCAAAGCCGGTGCAAGCACAGCAGATTGGAACGGGGATTCTAAAGAATTAAAAGTGTCTTACGCTTCCAACAAAACTTCAACAGAAAAAATCCAGAAAAAGATCGCTCAATCAGGTTACGATACGCAGGATTTTGTAGCGCCTGATAAAGCCTACAATGCA
>CBFGLL010000480.1:0-1794 GCA_965649585.1 uncultured Chitinophagaceae bacterium
TGCGAGTTGGCCGAAGTTCCTTTAATCGTATTGGTTTTATAAAACAGGGTTTGCATCGCCTGCTTTACTGCAGCAGTTTTATCGTGCTGCACGCTGAGCACCTGGTAATGTTGCTCTTCCAGTTTATCCCGCTGGTAGCCGCCCAGGTTGATGAAAAATAATCTGGGACCTGCCGCAGGTGGTACGGTCCCCGCTTTCCTGCTCACCCGGATTGCATAACCATCCACCTGCTGTATTTTTCTCCAGCCGTCAGCATGGAGAGTGTTGCCGGCTTCGGGCCAGAAACGCTTTAGCAGCGGCACCAGCTCACTCACGGCAGTGGCAATACCAAAAAAAACATCGTGTTGCTCTATATGCCTGCCGGGTGGTTTTGAACCCAGCAGCAGCATGTATAAACTAAGACCGGGCTCCATGTAACAGCTTTAGATTTTTAAAAAGTGAGGTTACGATAATTCCCGAAGCAGTATCGCAAAAATCCAGGCCCGAATAATCAGGATTAAATCCTCCGATAAAAGGTACCGCCATAATATAGATCCTCGGGTTGGCCGCCCCATAATCGTCCAGGGGCTGAAAGCAGTCATTGATGGCCACTCCCGGCACCCGCAGGTAATAGTTCCCGGCCATATCCTGTTCTACAGGCTGGCCCTGTTCTTTTGCAGCCAGGGCTTTTTCCGGATCCCTGAAACGTATCCTCGCAGCACTCAGCGTTTTTTGCGCTACCAGTTTTTTAAAAGGTATTTCTTCAAAACGCAGGGCGGGCTGACCGATACAATCGATGAACATTTTATATTTCGCCGACGATGGTTTTCCCTCTGCATCGGTGTAGGTGTATACGAAACTACCATCGCCGGCAGGCTCTATGGTACTGCTTTTATCAACAGCCACCACTTCCAGGAAACCGGCCCTCTGCAGCGTGAGCAATTCAGTAACGGAGCTCTGCGGCACATAAGCGATTACGATCGATATCAGGGGCTTCAGCGTAGTCTGCAGCCTTATGGTATCTTCCGCTGAAAAATGTTTGGCCGGCCGGTTCATTGAATAGCTCAGCACACCCAGCATCTCTTTCCAGTAAACAGATTGTTTTCTTTTGATCGACTTCTCCGCCTGTATGTACTCTGCCTCCAGCAGGTTAAATGGATCCACTTTTTCTCTCAGTTCCATCACGTAGGCCACAAAAGCTTCCATGTTCATGTGGCGGATGGCTTCATAAAAGCTTGGATCCTTCTGGCGAATGGGTTCTTTAAAATTGGTTTCAAAAAGCCAGTCCAGCGACACAAACCCATCCTGCTCCTGCTTCTGCCGGGCGATATCCTCGGCGGTTAGCACCGATTCATTGTATAACTGCGGATCTTCCAGGTGAAAACGCACCGCCGGCAATAATCCATCAATGGAATGCATCACGATCTTAAAATCCTCACTGCCGGGTGCGGGCTGGTACTCCAATGATCCATTATTATAAAAAAACTCGCCGTTTGCCCTTGCCAGGGTTTTGATGGCGTCTATGGCCGTGAGCGAAGAGCCCCGCAGGGCCACCGGGAAATTAATTTTTGCAGCAATTTTCTCCGGCGGGTAAGGGCTGTCGAACCAGTTGGGGTATTCCCCTTCCTTCTTGCGGGGCCAGCTATGCCCCGTACAGATCACTACCGCATCAAATTCAAAAACAACATCCTTCGAACGCACTATTGTACAACCGGTGGCAGCGTCATCTTCTATATCCGTTACCTCGGTGGCTAAGTGAACTTCGGTATCTATACCGAGCGCTTTTGCTTTTTTGAGCAGGAGGCTGAATTCATC
>CBFGLL010000481.1:0-1783 GCA_965649585.1 uncultured Chitinophagaceae bacterium
AATTTATTTGAATTCTTTCGGCAATTTATGTAGTTCTTCCTTTGGAAGACTTTTAAAATATTCATACGTGATCTTTAGCCCTTCTGCCCTGCTCACTTTTGGTTCCCAGTTTAAAATTTCTTTTGCTCGTGTAATATCGGGTTGTCTTTGTTTGGGATCATCCACCGGCAGCGGCCTATAGATGATTTTTTGGGTAGTGCCTGTAAGCTGGATAATTTCTTCTGCAAAATCTTTTAGTGATATTTCATTGGGATTGCCCACGTTTACCGGCTTCACATAATCACTCATCAATAGTCGGTAAATACCTTCAATAAGGTCGTCTACATAACAAAAACTCCTCGTTTGGCTACCATCTCCAAAAACAGTAAGATCCTCTCCCCTCAAAGCCTGCCCGATAAAAGCAGGCAGTGCCCTTCCGTCGTTGAGGCGCATCCTGGGGCCATAAGTATTAAATATCCTTACAATTCTTGTATCTACTTTATGAAAAGTATGGTAGGCCATGGTGATGGCTTCCTGGAAACGCTTGGCTTCATCATACACACCACGTGGACCAATAGGATTTACATTGCCCCAATAATCTTCGTTTTGAGGGTGTACCAGCGGGTCGCCATACACTTCACTTGTACTTGCTACAAGGATGCGGGCATTTTTTGCCTTGGCCAGGCCCAGGCAATTATGTGTACCCAGCGAACCCACTTTTAATGTTTGAATAGGAATTTTGAGATAATCGATAGGGCTGGCAGGTGATGCAAAATGAAGTATATAATCGAGCTCACCGGTTACATGAATAAATTTAGAAACATCATGATGGTAAAACTCAAAGTTCTCCAATTTGAAAAGATGTTCTATATTTTTTAAATCACCTGTTATCAGGTTATCCATCCCGATTACAAAAAAACCTTCCTTAATAAACCTGTCGCAGAGATGAGAACCAAGAAACCCGGCGGCACCCGTAACCAATACCCTTCCCTTATATGAATTTTTTGTACCCATGCTTTTAAGATTTAGTGCTTACTACCCTCCTTCCCACGCTTTCATAATGAAAACCCAGTTGCTCCATTTGTTGAAGGTCAAAAAGATTGCGGCCGTCAAAGATCAGCTTGTTGTTTAATGTAGAAGCAATCTTTTCAAATTCGGGTGTTCTGAATTCATTCCATTCGGTAGCGATGATCAATGCATCTGCCTTTTCCAAAGCCTGGTACTGTCCTGTAGCATACTGCACTATATCACCTATCGTATTTTTTACATTGTTCATAGCCTCGGGGTCGAAAACACTTACGGTAGCGCCACATTTTATCAGCTCATCAATCATATACAAAGCCGGGGCTTCTCTTATATCATCTGTATTGGGTTTAAACGCAAGCCCCCACAAAGCAAAATGTTTGCCGCCAATATCGTTATTAAAGTAACTTTTGATCTTAGGTAGTAAATGCAACTTTTGCGCATCATTTACATCCATCACCGCTTCTAAAATTTTGAAATCATATTCCACTTCGTCGCTCGACTTGGCAAGAGCCTGCACATCCTTAGGGAAACAACTTCCCCCGTAACCAATGCCAGGAAATAAAAATCGTTTGCCTATTCTTTCATCGCTTCCAATTCCTTTACGAACCATATCCACATCGGCACCCAACCTTTCACACAATTGAGCTATCTCGTTCATGAAGCTGATTTTTACGGCAAGAAAAGCATTAGCTGCATACTTGGTAAGTTCAACAGACTTTTCATCCATAAAAATAATTGGATTTCCCTGCCTTACAAATGGCATGTACAAGTCGGTTAA
>CBFGLL010000482.1:0-1773 GCA_965649585.1 uncultured Chitinophagaceae bacterium
TGATGGAAGTTTTTGATAAGTGCCCGGAACGGACACAGGTTTTTTAATAGATCCTTTTTCAAAACTCTCCAGGGGAATATTAATGTGAAGGCTGTCTAATGTTTGTTGTGTGAACGGAACTGCTCTTTCAGTTGCCTGCGACTGGTATACAAAACCGGCACCTTCTGTATAGCTCAATCGGTCGTAATTACCTGCCGGGATAAGCCATGTAGCCACTGCAGCCAACACTATTACCAGCATCAAAATACTTAATGGAGAAAGAATTTTCCTGTTTTGCGCAGCCATAGTATTGCTTTAAGAGTGGGAGCAAATTACTGAATTAGCTTACACAATAACAGGTCTATTTTTTAATGAACCTAATGGGACCACTTTTTGGCAGGTCGGAGGTGATAGGAACTTCATAACGTTTTGTGCCATCTGTAACCACCATCAGTGCAGTGTTGGGCGGAATGCTGCCCAGGTTTTCTGCATACATCACAAGGTCATTGCTCGACTCCAGTTCATCTCTCTGCAATTTAATGCTGAGCGGTTGTGCCGTTAAGCGTTGGTGAGAAAGTAAAAGTTTACCATTGAGGAATACAGAAATACTATCGCCATCAATTTCACCATTATCATACAGGTCAACCTTTACAACGTTATTTTCAATATCGATGGTTTTGAGGATGGTGTTGTTTCTTTTTTCATATTTACTGCCAGCAATGATAACAGGGGAGGTATGTTGTTTTGGATGCCTGATCTCTTTTTCTGCCGCAATGGAATCTTTCTTTGCGATCACGGGTTCTGATTTCGCCGGCGGTACCGGGGCTTTAACAACCGGTGATTTTTTTACAACCGGCGGGCTGGCTTTTTTTACTGTAACAGGAGCCCTTTTTGCAGAGGAGTTAACCCTCGAAATATTATTATGTGCAACATTGCCGGGAGCGGGGTTTTTTAAACCAGGAAAAGCAGCTTTAAGGTTTCTTCTTGTAAGCAGGGTGCTGCCATACCCGCAATTACCACTCTGGTTGGGCGCCGGAACCCAGGATCCCGAAAGGCTTTCATCACCACCGGCACCGGCAGAGAGTACAAGTTTATGTATCTGGAAACAATTATTAAGATTGCGGGGAACATTTGTTTTGGTGCGTTCAAACTCTCTTACCTCCACGTATTTTTTTGCCTTATTATAAGTTCCAGAAAGTTTGCAAATGGTGTAATACTTTGCATCGCCGTAATAAAAATAAGTGTAAGAGTAGCCGGTAACCTGGCTGCCGTTGGCTTCGAGCTCAAGAACATATTCACATTTATCTCCACTAAAAGAGCCAAATTCAGAGCTTTTGTCCCAGAATTCGCCTTTCCACTGCCCTGAAATTTTTTGAGCCTGGCTACTGGATAAAATGCCAAAAAATAAAATGGAAACTAGTAAATATCTATTCATTCGTCCTTTAGCTTGGTTCGGTTCATTAACCGGGTTCTGGAATTTATCAAAGTTATCAGCAATAAATTTTACCATCCCTAATAGTTCGTTAAATTTGCTGCTCTTCAAATATAGCACAGAAGTAAATTTATCATGATCAAGATTACATTACCCGATGGTTCGGTGAGAGAATACCCGCAGGGCAGCAGTGCCATGGATGTTGCAAAATCAATTAGCGAAGGGCTGGCCAGGAAAGTGTTGGCAGCCAGTATTAATGGAGAAGTGTGGGATGCAGGTCGTCCTTTAACAGCCGATGCTTCACTTAAATTATTAACCTGGGATGATGCTGAGGGTAAATCTACCTTCTGGCATTCGTCTGC
>CBFGLL010000483.1:0-1737 GCA_965649585.1 uncultured Chitinophagaceae bacterium
AAACACATGAAAACACTATTTTTTGTTCCTCTTGCGTCCACCGCAATGGCTACAGCTGAAGCACAACTTTTTTATGCACAGGGAGCCCTTAATATTGCTAACATTACTACTAACAGCGATGGTGATACAGAAGACAATAACATACTTACCACTTTTAATGTTGGTGTAATGGGCAGGTTTGGACTTTCGAAAACAGTTGACCTTGAAACCGGCTTGTTATTTACAGGGCGGGGTTCAAAGGCAGAAACTTATTGGAACGGCGGAACCGATTACGTGAAGGCAAAATTTAATCCCTATTACATTGAGCTGCCGCTTAACCTTGTATTAAATGTGCCCATGGAAAATTCCACTTCTTTGTTTTTTAATGCAGGTCCATACGTAGCTATGGGTATAGCAGGTAAGTCAAAAATGGAAAGTAAGATTGGCCCCATAAGCTCAGAAACAGAGGCTGATATTGAATTTAGCAATGATGATCCTTTTACAAGCGAGGAGGAAGAAGCGGGATATAACAGGCTTAAAAGGTTTGACTATGGTATTAATGTAGGCACCGGGTTTGATTTAAAATCTGTAATTCTTAAAGCCAACTACGGTCTTGGGTTAGCGGATATTAATTCTATCAAACCTATTGCAGGTGGAGACAAAAATAAATATAGAACCATCAGCATATCGGTAGGAATTCCACTCGGCAGGTAGAAAAATAACAACTCCATATACACAGAGGCTGTTTCAAAAAACAAACCGGGTTTTGATAATCACAAAACCCGGTTCCAAAATCTTTTTTGAGACAGCCTCTTTTTATAGCAGGTGCTTTACCACTCCTGCTACCAGCGAAGGCCGCCCCAATGTGTAGTAGTGCAACACCGGCACCCCGGCTTTATACAATTCCCTCGATTGCATCAGCAGCCATTCAGCTCCAATTTTTTCTACATCATCCTCATCTTTACATTTTAATATTTCACTGCTCAGCTCAGTGGGAATATCAATATGAAAAATTTTGGGTAGCACGGTTAATTGCTTTTTTGAATAGATAGGTTTCAATCCTGGTATGATGGGCACATTAATGCCGATAGCACGGCAGGCGTCTACAAAAGCGAAAAACTTTTTGTTGTCGAAAAACATTTGCGTTACAATATAATCAGCGCCTGCATCCACTTTCATTTTAAGGTATTGCAGGTCTGTATCCATGTTGGGTGCTTCAAAATGTTTTTCGGGGTAGCCGGCAACACCAATACAAAATTTGGTTTTGATGGTGTTTTTCAACTCCTCTTCCAAATACAATCCCGAATTAAGATTTGTAACCTGCCTTAATAAATCAACTGCATATTGATGGCCACCGGGCTCGGGTTCAAAACTTGCTTCGTTTTTGGCGGCATCTCCTCTTAATACGAGCACATTGTCTATACCCAGGTAGTTGAGGTTGATCAATGCATCTTCGGTTTCATTAATACCAAAACCACCGCAGATCAAATGCGGCACGGTATCCACATTGTACTTGTTCATAATGGCAGCGCAAATGGCTTCTGTTCCCGGCCGCTTACGCACCACTACTTTTTCAAAAGTTCCATCAGCATTTTTTTTGAAAACGTGCTCACTCCTGTGATAGGTAACATTAATGTAGGCGGGCTTGTACTCCATTAAAGGATCAAGGTGATTGTACAAGGATTGTATGCCTTTGCCTTTAAGAGGGGGTAGGATCTCAAAACTGATCAGCGGGTTTTTAGACTCGTTAATATGGTC
>CBFGLL010000484.1:0-1736 GCA_965649585.1 uncultured Chitinophagaceae bacterium
ACCAATTTATACGGTCCTAATGATAATTACGACCTGCAGAATTCACATGTATTACCTGCATTACTCAGGAAATTTCACGAAGCAAAAGAAAGAAACGAACCATCGGTGCCGGTATGGGGTACAGGAACCTCCCGCCGTGAATTTTTGCATGTGGATGATATGGCAGAAGCTTCTGTGTTTTTGATGAATAATTACGATGGGGAAAAATTTGTAAATGTGGGATGCGGCGAAGATATTTCTATAAAAGACCTGGCGATTTTAATAAAAGATATTGTGGGCTTTCAAGGGGAGATAGTGTGGGACAGGTCTAAACCAGATGGCACCATGCGAAAGCTGATGGATGTGAGTAAAATAAATCAATTAGGCTGGAAGGCTTCCATTGAGCTCAAACACGGCATTGAAGAGGTTTACAAAAATTTTAAAAATTCATATACACAAACGGTGCTGAACTAACAATCGGCCTCAACTAACCAGCATGAGCTTTTTTGCACACGAAACGGCCATCATCGACGATCATTGCGAAATTGGCGACGGTACCAAAATATGGCACTTCAGCCACGTAATGAGTCATTGTAAAATAGGGGCCAACTGCAACCTTGGCCAGAATGTAGTGGTTTCTCCAAAAGTGGTATTGGGCAATAATGTGCGGGTTCAGAATAATGTGAGTATTTACGAGGGCGTGATTTGCGAAGACGATGTGTTTCTGGGACCCAGTATGGTATTAACCAATGTTATCAATCCCCGCAGTGCCGTAAGCAGGAAAAATGAATTTAAGACCACCCTTATAAAAAAAGGCGCTTCCATTGGTGCTAATGCCACTATTGTTTGTGGCAATACCATCGGTGAATATGCGTTTATAGGCGCCGGCGCCGTGGTAACCAGGGATGTTCCGGCTTTTGCATTAATAGTAGGCAATCCTGGCCGGCAAAGGGGATGGATGAGTGAGTACGGTCATAAACTACATTTCAACGAACACAATATTGCGGTATGTGAAGAAAGTGGCCAGCAATACAAATTGGAAAATAACAGCGTTGTACGCATCAAATAACCAGCATGAAAAAATTCGCTTTGATAGGTGCAGGAGGGTATATAGCTCCACGTCATTTAAAAGCAATAAAAGATACGGGAAATGTGCTGATAGCGGCCATGGATAAAAATGATTCTGTGGGTATACTGGATAGCTATTTCCCGGAGGCAGATTTTTTTACTGAGTTTGAACGTTTTGACAGGCACCTTGAAAAACAAAAACGCCTTGGGAACAAGGTAGATTTTGTAGCAGTTTGCAGCCCTAACTATTTGCACGATGCCCATATACGCTTTGGTTTAAGGCTGGGTGCCGATGTGATCTGCGAAAAGCCAATAGTGCTCAATCCATGGAATGTAAAGGCTTTGATGGAGATGGAAAACGAAACGGGCAAAAACATTTATACTATTCTGCAACTAAGGTTACACCCGGCCATCATTGCGCTTAAGCAAAAAATAGAAGCTGCTCCGCATAAAAAATATAATATCAAATTAACCTATATCACATCGAGGGGCCATTGGTACCACTCGAGTTGGAAAGGAGATATGGAAAAAAGTGGTGGCATCGCTACCAATATCGGGGTTCATTTTTTTGATATGCTTTTATGGATATTTGGCGACCTGCAAAAGAATGAAGTAAGCCAGCACGATAAATATACGGCTGCCGGAAAGCTGGAGCTGGAAAAAGCGAATGTAGAATGGATGTTGAGTAT
>CBFGLL010000485.1:0-1720 GCA_965649585.1 uncultured Chitinophagaceae bacterium
CAATGAACTGCCTGAATTTTTTGCAATGGTTTCAGCCCGCAACTTAGCGTCAGCAGTGGCTTTGGCCAGCAGATCGATCTTTAATTCCGACAGTTTTGTATAATAATACGATGGTGCACTGGAGTTAAATTCAATGCCGCTTTCAATTAATTCTGTTACTTCTCTTGATATTTTTTCTACGAGATCAATGTTTTTTGAATCCACGGTAACAGATTGCCTCAGGTTGAATCCGTTGAACTCGCTGCCCACCTGCCGGCCGTTTTCATCATAGCGGTAAGAAAATTCCTTGTCGATATTGATGGCAGAAAAAACCATATCGGTGGCTGCTAAACCTTTCCCGGCCAGGTAGGCTTTAATTTTTGCTTCATCTTCTTTTAATAAGGCGTAGGCCGACTTAAGGTCCATCATTTTACGGCTATAGTTACCCGTCCATACAATTTGATCACTCACAAAATCTTTTTCGGCGCCGCCGGTTACGGTAATATTTTCTGTGGCTTTGAACTTGTATTTGTAAGCATTTGCTACCAGCAAAAATGCGATCACAAGGCCGATGGCGGCGATGGCAACGGAGAGAGCAGATTTCATTTCAGGTTGATTTTATACTAAAGTAAAGCAGTATTTATAAATTAAACACTATCGTAATGTTAATTTAACAACTACACTCCAAATCGTTCAATCATCTTTTGTACCATGGCAACCGTGGCCGGGCAGTATTCAATATTCTGCTTATGAACATGAGCATATTCATGCCATTTCTTTTTAGACAAGTGTGGAAAGCCGGCACAATCAACAGGCCTTATTTCGTAAATGCTGCACATATTGGTTTTAAGATTGAGGAACTGGCAGGGTTGAATTTTATTAACCCAGTCGTTGTTTTTATCTTTCTCTAACCATTGTGCTTTAAACTGCGCAGGTGTTTGCCCAAAGTGCTGCGATATCCGTTTAATATCTTCTCTTGTAAATGTGGGTGTCATGGTTCTGCAGCAATTCGAACAGGCAAGACAGTCAACGTTTTTCCATGCTTCTGCCTCAAGCTGTGGCGTAATGCTATCCACATTTTTCGGAGGTGTTTTTTCTGTTTTGGTTAAAAACCTGCGATAAGTTTTGCGATGCGTATTTAATTGTCTTTTTAAAGTTCGAAATTGCGATGGAAACATTGCCGGCAGCTCTGGTGATGAATTTAATGCAAGCGAAAATAATGTTTAATTATATTGAACAATCAACCGCAACACGGATAGCGCAAATAAATTATGTGGCAACCCTATAAAAAAGGATACAAAGCATGGCTTCACCTGGAAAAGTCATTGAGTGCAAATTCGGTGGAGGCGTACCTGCATGATGTGGAAATGCTTACTTCTTTTTTATTGCAGCACAAATCGGAAAAATCGCCGGATGCCATTACGCTGCGTGACCTTGAGGGTTTTATAAAACATATTAATGAGCTGGGACTCGGGGTAGCTTCCCAGGCAAGGATCATTTCGGGGTTGAGAAGTTTTTTTAAATATTGTTTGATAGAGGATATTTCAAAAACCGATCCTACCCTATTACTCGAAGCGCCCAAGATGCTACGCAAACTGCCGGACACGCTATCATTTACAGAAATAGAGCAAATGATCAACGCCGTTGATCTTTCAAAACCAGAGGGCGTGAGAAACAGGGCCATCCTTGAAACCATGTACAGTTGCGGGCTGCGGGTAAGCGAAGTGGTGAACTTAAAACT
>CBFGLL010000486.1:0-1715 GCA_965649585.1 uncultured Chitinophagaceae bacterium
TTGTATTCAGAAATTTATTTTCGGCCAATAATTCCTGCAACGGGCTAACCACTGGCTGAGGTTGCACAACATTGCTATCGGCCACTACCGTAAGTGAATCCACCGCAGGTGCCTGGCCACATAAGGCAAGGGAAAACAGCAAAGCAACAATGAAAAAATAGAATTTCAACAACCAGGATTTTGGCAAAAATAATGTTTTAGCTGCTACTGCTAAAAGTAATTGATATATCCAAAATGCAGTTTGGATGCCTCTCTCAGGTTAAAGGGCACATCGCTGCGCTTGCCTGCTGCATAACTGATATTGAGCAGGCCTGCCCTGGTTTCAAACATCAACCCAAGGCCGGCGCCGGTAAATTGATTATTTACATCCACCTGCTGGTATTTGTTTTTCACCCAGCCCATATCTGCAAATACAAACAGGTAGGAGTTTACATCGAGCAGGTAGCGGTATTCTGCAGTTACCACGGCATAACGATTTGCATAAATACTTTCCTCATCAAAACCCCGGAGTAATTTGTAGCCCCCGATCTGGAATAATTCGTTGCGGAAAATATTAGGACTGCTGAAATACCCGCCATTAAAAGCTGTTTTTATGGTAGCTCTTTTTTTAAGTGGAAAATAATGTGCGGCTGCAAGTTTTAATCTCAGCTGGTAGCTCTTTAATTTCAGGGTATCGTACAGGCCGGAATAATTAAAATTTGGATCCTTGATATTGATGATGTCGTTGTTAGGCTCTATGTTTTTAATACCAACAATACCGGTAAAATTCAGTTCGTTGCCCAGGCGGGGATTGAACCTGTAATTTGTTTTTGCCAGTTCGTAATTGATTCCCACGTTCGCAGCATTCATGTCCACATTTACAGGCAGCTGTTTTTGCTGGATCACCTGGTTGGTATCAACGGCACCACTCAACAAACGGTTAGCCTGCCATTGTAAAAACAGCCTGCCCTGTTGGTTTGCAGCTACATTAAACTGAACGCCTGCCTGCGCATTCAATTGTAAAAAGTTGGAGTCTTTTTTAAACAAGTCAAATAACGTATTGATGCCAAAAGGAGAATTGAACAAAAAAGGTTTTGTAAATCCTAAATTCAGACGGGGAGATTTGGGCTGCAACTGTTGCCATTTCACCAGTATTTCTTCTGCGCCGCCCAGAAGGTTTTTTAAATCCAGGTTCACATCGCCTGTCACCCTGAGTTTACTGTTTTGATCCGATGCCGGTAGAAAACCCACCAAAAAATTTACCTGGCTCGCTTTTTTGGGATCGGCGTACAAATTTAAAATTGCCCCATTCCCCATCATGCTGATATCACTGGCCTGGAGCGGGGTTGCAAAGGGTAGCTCAAGCATTTTTTTATCAACCTGCTCCAGTTTCTCTTTGTTGTAAATGCTACCATTAGGAATTGACAGATATCGCTGCAGAAATTTTTTGTTCACTTTTAATTTACCATATAACCTGATGCTGTCTACGTGGTAAAGCGGGCCCTTGTCGGCGGTTAGCAGGGCACTCATCTTATTATCGGTAATATCGATACTGTCGAGAGATACGGTTGCAAAAGGGAAACCCGTTTTTTCATAATGGTTGAGCAATCGATTTTGTAAGGATTGTAATTGCAAAAAGTTCACTTGCCTGTTCTGGTAGTTTTTTGCGAGATAACCTGCGGCACTTAATGCTGTTTCATCAATCCCCGAAATCCGGAGTTGCAGCCAATCGTACC
>CBFGLL010000487.1:0-1708 GCA_965649585.1 uncultured Chitinophagaceae bacterium
TGCAAATGACGTGGTGCCACATTATTTACACACGGGTGATTATGCAATAAAAAACGCAGTACCTACCATCAGTAATGCCATGGACGTGGCTAACCCCAGTAATTTTGTGCGTATCATGGAAATTTTTGAACAGCAGGTTTCGGACTTAAGAGAAAGGCTGTCGGGCTATAGTATCAGTGATGAAGAAACAAAAGCGACTATTAAAGCCATCTACCAGCAACACAAATATTTATTAGATCCGCATGGTGCAGTGGGGTATGCAGCGTTGCAAAAATATCTTTCGCATCATTCATTACTGAAGGGAATGATTATTGAAACGGCGCATCCTG
Source organism: uncultured Chitinophagaceae bacterium (assembly GCA_965649585.1). Classification (GTDB taxonomy): domain Bacteria; phylum Bacteroidota; class Bacteroidia; order Chitinophagales; family Chitinophagaceae; genus Ferruginibacter. The sequence continues at coordinate 330 of CBFGLL010000487.1, forward strand.
TGAAATTTTTTGATGTGGTGGAACTGGTGATCGGCAATGCTATCCCTTTACCCGGGCCCGTTTCAGAACAAATGAAATTGCAGAAGCAGGCAACGATCATTGAAAACGATATCCGGCAGTTGAATAAATTTTTATCCGGATTATAAAAACCTGCCCGTATAACTCTCTTTCACTTTTTTCAAATCCGCAGGTTTCCCTTCAAAAACTAAATTACCCCCTTCATCACCTGCCTCTGGGCCGAGATCAATGATCCAGTCTGCACTTTTTAATACATCGGTATTATGTTCTATCACTAATATTGAATGCCCCTGGTCGATAAGTGCATTAAAAGAGGTCAAGAGTTTTTTGATATCATGAAAATGCAAACCTGTAGTTGGTTCATCAAAAATAAATAAAATATGACCCTGGGCTTTTCCTTTCCCTAAAAAGGAAGCCAGCTTTACCCTTTGTGCTTCACCGCCACTGAGTGTATTGGACGATTGACCAAGCTTTACATAACCAAGGCCCACATCACTCAACGGTTGAATTTTTGTGGCCACAGCTTTTGCATCTTTGTCTTTGGTATCCGCACCAAAAAATTCAATTGCTTCATCAACGCCCATCTCCAGCACATCATAAATATTTTTTTCCCGGTAAGTAACTTCCAGCACTTCTTCCTTAAACTTTTTACCGTTGCATACATCACACTCCAGGTGCACATCAGCTAAAAACTGCATTTCTACAATTTGTTCGCCCTCACCCTTACAGGCATCGCATCTGCCGCCATCTACGTTAAACGAAAAATGTTTCGGTAAAAAGCCACGCATTTTACTCAATGGCTGAGATGCAAACAAATCTCTTATCTCGTCGTAGGCTTTAATATATGTCACAGGATTGCTCCTGCTCCTTTTCCCGATAGGATTCTGATCTACCAATTCCACCTGGCTGATAAAATCTATATCCCCTTGTAAGCCACGAAACAAACCCGGCTTATCTGTTCCTTCTCCTTTTATTTTTTGCAGGGCAGGGTAGAGGATCTGTTTTATTAATGTTGTTTTACCACTGCCGCTTACACCGCTCACTGCGCACAACACTCCCAGTGGAATTTCAACCGTAATATCTTTCAGGTTGTTTTGCCTGGCACCTTCAATGGTCAACGACCGTTTCCATTTGCGCAGCTCTTTTGGTGCATCGATGGTAAGCTTGCCCGATAAATATTTTCCTGTAAGGCTTTCAGGGTTGTTGATAATTGAGTCATAATCACCCGCCGCCACTACTTCTCCTCCCAAATGACTGGCCAGTGGTCCCATATCGATGATATGATCGGCTTCACGCATCATGAGTTCATCATGTTCAACAACAACAACTGTATTGCCAAGGTCACGGAGTTCTTTTAAAAC
>CBFGLL010000488.1:0-1706 GCA_965649585.1 uncultured Chitinophagaceae bacterium
CATCGTCGTTGCTGTTTGCATCATAAAATTACTTGAATGTTAGCTGATATCTGTTCTTACTTTAATATTCGTTTAATACTGTTGGCATGTTGAATTAAAGCGCCCAGGTATTCAAAATTTTCTTTCTCCAGGCAGGCTTTAAACTTTTTAAGCTGGCTGATATGCTCATTCAACACATCCAATACATTCTCCTTGTTCTGCATAAAAATGGGTACCCACATATCAGGGTTACTTTTTGCCAGCCGCACCGTGCTTTCAAAACCTGCACTTGCTAATTCAAAAATGGCATCATCCTCTTTTTCTTTTTCAAGAACAGTGTTGGCCAGGGCAAATGAAGTAATATGAGAGATATGGCTCACATAGGCCGCATGAATATCATGTGCCGCTGCTGTCATGTTGAGCACACGCATATCGAGTTTCCGGTAGATGGATTCCACCAGCAACAAAGCATCGCTTTCGGGTTGATGGCTATCGCAGATCACTACCGCTTTACCGGCAAAAGCACCAGCAACTGCGGCTGACGGGCCGCTGAATTCCGTTCCCCACATGGGATGGGTGGCCACGAAACGTTTGCCGTTTTTATGATGATAGGCAATTTGGCAGATAGAACTTTTGGTAGAACCCACATCCATTATCACCTGCTGTTTGGTAATATCTAACACAGAAGGCAACAACATCTCAGCAGTGTCAACCGGCACAGCAATCACTACCAGGCCCGATTGTTCAATGGCTTCTTCCAGCGGGAGCACTTCATCTACCAGTTTTAATGCCAGTGCCTGTTGTGCGTGTGCTTCGTTAGCATCAACGCCGATGATATGATCGGCAATTTTGTGTTGCCTCAAGGCAATGGCCATTGACCCACCGATCAACCCTGTACCGATTATACATACTCTCATAATATTTTTTTAACCCTGTTAATGGCTTCCATTAGTTTCTCTTCATTACTGCAAAGACTCACCCTGATGTACGCTGAGCCGTTTTTTCCAAATATCCCCCCCGGGGTAATAAATACATTTGCATCAAGCAAAATCTTATCACTGAATGTGTACCCGTCTTTTTCAGCTGCAGGTATTTTCGCCCATACAAACATGCCCACCTGGTTTTCATCATAGGTGCAATTCAACAAATTCAATAAACTGAACACCAGTTTTCGCCTCGAAACATATTTTTCATTTAACTGTTCTAACCATTCTGGCGGTAGCGATAAAGCCGTTACTGCTGCCAGCTGCACGGGCATAAACATACCGCTGTCCATATTGCTTTTAAACTTTAATATGGCATTGATGCGATCTTCCTTTGCTATCAACATACCCACCCGCCAACCAGCCATATTAAAGGTTTTGCTAAGCGAATTCAGCTCTATTACATGCTCAATAGCGCCTGGGACAGATAAAATTGAAATGGGCTTTTTGTTAAGGATAAAACTATAAGGATTGTCATTTACTATGATCAATTGTTGGTCCTTTGCAAACTGCAGCAGCTTTTCAAAAAGTGCAGCACTACCCTGTTCACCTGTTGGCATATGAGGATAATTCACAAACATCAGCTTGCAGTTTTTATCACTTGTTTTTAATTTATTCAACTGCTCCTTCAACACATCAAAATCTGGTGAATAATTATTTTCGGCCAGCAGGTCGTACGTGAGTGGCTCTGCACCTGCAAGGCTCACGGCAGCGGCATAAGTGGGATAACCGGGATCGGGTATC
>CBFGLL010000489.1:0-1696 GCA_965649585.1 uncultured Chitinophagaceae bacterium
CACCCTGAAAAATCGGGGGAGCAGGGTCAACGCATTCTTGATAATTTTCTCAAACTGGTATAATGAAAAAACCCAACAAACCAACTACGAATTTTATTATCCCGGCCATTGATATCATCGGGGGAAGGCTGGTTCGCCTCACGCAGGGTGATTATGAACAGGTGAAAAATTATGATACAGATCCGCTTGAAATGGCCAAACGATTTGAGATGTTTGGGGTGGGCCGCCTTCATATCGTGGACCTTGATGGCGCCCGCCGGGGACAGATCACAAACCTGGGAGTGCTGGAAAAGATTGCCGCTGCAACATCCTTATCCATCGATTTTGGTGGAGGCATTAAAACCCGGCAGGATGTGGAGAGCGTGCTGAATGCAGGGGCGCAGATGATCACTATCGGCAGCATGGCGGTGAAAGCGCCCGATCTATTGGGTGAGTGGATTGCACTATATGGAGCTGATCGTTTTTTTATTGGTGCGGATGTGTACCAAAACAATATAAAAATTCATGGCTGGCAGGAAGATACAGCGCTCAGCCTTTTTGAATTTTTAGAACGGATGCGCAGCATTGGCGTGCGCCAGGTTTTTTGTACCGATATAGAAAAAGATGGCATGCTGCAGGGCCCGGCCACCGCTTTGTATAAACAGCTGCTGGAAAATTTCCCTGGATTTTCGTTGGTGGCCAGCGGGGGTGTGCAAACCATCCAGCAACTGAAAGACCTGCAGCAAATTGGCTGCAGCGGCGCTATTGTAGGTAAAGCCATTTATGAAGGGCATCTCTCTTTGCGGCAGTTAGGAGAGTTTAATAGTCCTGTTTTAAATAATTAGATCATGCTCAAAAAAAGAATAATTCCCTGCCTGGATATAAAAGATGGCCGTACGGTGAAAGGGGTGCAGTTTCAAGAGCTGAAAGATGCCGGCGACCCGGTGGCGCTTGCGGCACTGTATGCCGAGCAAGGCGCAGATGAACTCGTGCTGCTTGATATTACGGCCACGGTGGAAAAAAGAAAAACTTTTCCTGAACTGGTGAGGGCAGTGGCTGCAAGGCTTGACATTCCTTTTACCGTGGGCGGAGGCGTCAGCAGCGTGGCAGACGTAAGGATGTTGTTGCAGAGCGGTGCCGATAAAGTGTCGGTGAATTCAGCTGCTTTTCCTCGCCCGGAGTTGTTGCAGGAGATCAGCCCAGCTTTTGGAAGCCAGTGCCTGGTGCTGGCCATTGATGCCCGCCAGGAACAAGACGGCGAATGGTATGTGTACCTCGATGGCGGACGTACGCCTACGGGTAAAAAAGCCATAGACTGGGCCATTGAAGGCGTGGAATGTGGTGCAGGCGAAATATTATTGACCAGTATGGATCATGACGGTTCGCAAAATGGTTTTGCCACTGAATTTACCCGGGCGCTGAGTGTTCGTGTGCCCGTTCCTGTTATAGCTTCCGGTGGCGCCGGAACGGCCGAACATTTTTTGGACCTGTTTAAAAACGATGCAGCAGATGCGGCACTGGCTGCCGGCGTTTTTCACTTTGGTAAAATACAGTTACCGCAATTAAAAAGTTATTTATTGGAAAATGGCATTGCCATCAGACCGCAAAACATATAATGATGATCGCTATAACAGCACCCCGCTTTTCCAAATTTGCCGATGGGCTGATGCCCTGCATTGTGCAGGATGATGGCAGCCGGCAGGTACTGATGCTGGGC
>CBFGLL010000490.1:0-1689 GCA_965649585.1 uncultured Chitinophagaceae bacterium
CCTTTATGCCTCAGTTGTATTACATGCCTTGTGGCCTGTGCCTGCGAAGCATAGTTACAGACAAACAACAGGGTCAGCAAAAAAACAAAAGCTTTGCTCATAAAGGCACTTAACAGGAATCAGAAATTAATTAAATGCAGCCACTTTGGTAGAGCTCCATACCGTGTAAGGAGCATACCATCCAAAAATAATCACCCGGTTTTATGTAACGAAGATACGATGGTTTAATTGCTATCGTAAGCCCACTTGAGCCAGGTAGCACCCCATGTAAAACCGCCGCCAAAGGAAGCCAGGATGATATTATCCCCTTTCTTCAACTGTTTTTCCCAATCCCAGAGGCAGAGTGGTAAAGTGCCGGCCGTAGTATTGCCATATTTCTGGATATTGATCATTACTTTTTCCCTGGGAAGGTCCATCCGGTTTGCAGTGGCATCAATGATGCGCAGGTTAGCCTGGTGAGGTACAAGCCATGCAATGTCGTCGGCATTAAGGTTATTGCGTTGCATTAATTCGTAGCTAACATCGGCCATGCCTTTTACGGCAAACTTAAATACCGGTTGGCCCTCCTGGTACACGAAATGTTCTTTGGCAGCAACCGTTTCTGCGGTAGCGGGTTTTACGGAACCACCTGCTTTCATATGCAGGTGTTTTGCGCCGCTGCCGTCGCTTTTCATAATACTATCCAGCACACCATAGCCTTCTGTATTAGGCTCCAGCAGCACAGCGCCGGCACCATCACCAAAAATGATGCAGGTGGTACGATCGGTATAATCAATAATGGCACTCATTTTATCAACGCCCACCACGATCACTTTTTTATAGCGGCCGCTTTCAATATAGGATGCGCCGGTGGTGAGGGCAAACAAAAATCCGGAGCAGGCGGCATTGATATCATAACTAAAAGCATTTACCATCCCCGTTTTATCGCAGATGATATTGGCTGTTGCGGGAAACACCATATCGGGAGTAACGGTGGCGCAGATCACGCATTCAATTTCGGAAGGATCCAATCCCCGTTTTTTAAGTAGTTCATTCACTGCACCTGCACCCATGTCACTACTGCCAAGTCCTTCCCCCTTTAATATGCGGCGTTCTTCGATGCCGGTACGGGTTTTTATCCACTCATCGGTGGTGTCCACCATCGTTTCCAGTATTTTATTTGTGAGTTTGTACTCAGGCACATAACCTCCAACGGCAGTAACAGCAGCAGTGATCTTTTGCATATTCGGTTTATTGAATTTTTTAATGCGAGTGAAATTTTTGGAGCTCAAAAGTACGGCGAAATTGTATTCATCATTTTTTAAAGCCATTAGCATAGAAAAATCCTTATTTTCGCTAAGGCTTATCAGATATTTATGTACGCATACCTGGAAGGAAAATTTACTTATAAAAATCCCGCTGTGCTGTACGTAGACGTAAATGGAGTGGGATATGAGGTGAATATCAGTTTGAATACTTATTCGGATATCCAATCACTTGAGGCAGGCAGAATTTATGTGTACCTGCAGGTGAGAGAAGATGCCCATGTGTTGTATGGGTTTTCGCAACAGCGGGAAAAGGAAATGTTTTTGATGTTGGTGGGTGTATCCGGGGTAGGTGCAGCAACAGCAAGAATGATGTTGTCCTCCCTGAGACCTGAAGAAATAGCGGCTGCCATTGCCAGTGGAAATGCAAGGGTGTTGGAGGCAG
>CBFGLL010000491.1:0-1688 GCA_965649585.1 uncultured Chitinophagaceae bacterium
CAATCATTTTTATAGCTCATTTCATATCACAATAATTAGGTGCGCAAAATAAGCCATCGGCCGGGGGCGACCAATTCTGCAGTCAATTAATCCACGAAAAGTGAAAAACTACCGACCGTTTGATAAATATTTATAAATCCTCCACCTGCTCTTGGATATTGTTCAATAATATTCACCATGGCCATTCACTTTTGAATAATTTCAACAAAATACCTTCTTTTGCTTGATTTTATTTAGTCGGCAACGATTGCGGAATTTTTCTGGCAACGGTCAACCTTGTATTTTTGGCGAGCCGTATAAAGGAGCTATTGATTATGTCTATACCAAGTGTATTTTTCCCTGAGCAAAAACTATTAAAGCTCGGTTTAAAGCTATCAAGTAATATCCACTATCAACTCAACCCCGAGGAGTTAGCTGAACAAACGGTTAACCGCAGACAAGGCCAGTTTAACGATACCGGTGCCCTTTGCATAAATACGGGTAAGTTCACGGGTCGCTCTCCAAAAGATAAGTTTATTGTGCTTGATGATATTACGAAAGACACTGTTCATTGGAACGATTTCAACCAGGCCATTGATGAAAAGTATTTTCATATTCTGTATAAGAAAATGATGGATTACCTGGGCGGAAGAGAAGAAATATGGGTGCGTGATTCTTATGCTTGTGCTGATAATAGCTACCGACTCAACATTCGTGTGGTGAATGAAAACCCTTGGAGCAATCTTTTCGCTTACAATCTTTTTCTGCGTCCTACTGATGAAGAGCTGGATAGCTTTGAACCCGATTGGCATATTATTCAAGCCCCGAATTTCTTAGCCAACCCCGAAACCGATGGTGTACGCAACTGCAATTTTTCTATCGTAAGCTTTACGCATAAAATGATCCTGATTGGTGGCAGCGGCTACACAGGAGAAATGAAAAAAGGAATTTTTACTGTACTGAATTATCTATTGCCACAGCAAAAGAATGTACTGAGCATGCACTGCAGTTCCAATGTGGGACAAGCAGGGGATGTTGCCGTGTTCTTTGGATTAAGTGGTACAGGTAAAACAACATTAAGTGCCGACCCTGCACGTAAATTAATTGGTGATGATGAGCATGGCTGGGATAATGATTCTGTTTTCAATTTTGAAGGCGGCTGTTATGCCAAGTGCATTGATCTTACTGCTGAGAAAGAACCAGAGATTTATAATGCTATTCGTCCCGGCGCATTAGTAGAAAATATCCAGTTCTTTGAGGGAACAAACAAAATTGATTTTAGCAGTAGTACTATCACTGAAAATACAAGAGTAAGTTATCCGCTGCATTATATCAGTAATGCATTGGAACCTGCAGTTGCTGGTTTGCCTAAGAATATTTTCTTTTTAACCTGCGATGCAACAGGTGTTTTACCTCCTATTGCAAAGCTTACGCAAGGCCAGGCGATGTACCAGTTCATTAGTGGTTATACTGCAAAAGTTGCAGGTACAGAAGCTGGTGTTACAGAACCTAAATCAACCTTCAGTGCATGCTTTGGCGCGCCTTTCCTCCCATTACATCCAGCAAAATACGCAGAGATGTTAGGTAAGAAGATGGCTGAAAATAAAGTGAATGTTTGGCTGGTGAATACCGGTTGGACAGGCGGTAGTTATGGTGTTGGTAATCGTATCAAACTTTCATACACAAGAGTATTGATCAGTGCGGCATTA
>CBFGLL010000492.1:0-1681 GCA_965649585.1 uncultured Chitinophagaceae bacterium
GCTCGTGTCTCCACGAGCCACCCCCACCAGCATGCAGAAAAAACCTGCCTCCCGGATGGAGGTCCGTGATTCATCCGTGTTCCAAAAAATCATCACCAATCATCACTATCATGATCATCAGCGTTCCCCCTCTGCCACGACGCCGTGGCTCGTGTCTCCACGAGCCACCCCCACCAGCATGCAGAAAAAACCTGCCACCCGGGGGAAGTCTCAGAAATCCGCATTTACCCTTGTCATCCGTGTTCCAAAAAATCCCTGCCGCCAGGCAGCCATCACATCTCAAACTCCCACACCGTCCTATACCTTCCATGCTGCTCCACATAACCCAGAAACTGCTCATAAAAACTATAGGCACCAATAGTAGCACTATCGCCAATAACAATCAGCTGTTCCTTTGCCCTCGTGATGGCAACATTCATGCGCCGGTAATCTTTCAAAAAACCAATTTCACACTCATCATTACTCCGCACCAGCGATAAAATGATAATGTTTTTTTCCTGTCCCTGGAAACTGTCAATGGTACTGATGCGCATGCTGGATGGCAGTGTTTCCCTGGCCAGCAATACCTGGCCTGCATAAGGAGAAATGAAAGCGCTGTCTGATGGCGATAGGCCCTCCACATCCAGTAATTGCGATACAATTTTTAACTCGCCCTCGTTTTGTAAACTCGTACCATCGGCTCCATGGGTTTCCTGCATACCGGAACCTGCAGTGTCAATGAATGTGAGGTGCACGCCATCATCTTCAAGTTCCTCCGCCGTTTGCAACAAACCATTGTAAAACCAGGCACTGCTAAAGCCCGCTATCGCTGGCTTCATGCGGTATTGGGTGTTGAGTAAAATGGGTTGCGGTAAATGTTCTATCGCCACTTCCAAAATCGATTTGTTGAAACCAGCTTTGATGGCCGCCTGGCTCAGCACCGTTGGCGGCAATTGAAAATGATCACCCGCCAGCACCAGTTTGGGCGCCAAAGAAAAAATGCAGCAGGCCAATGGTTCAATACACTGACCCGCTTCGTCAATGATCAGTTGATCGAAATGTATTTTCTCCAGGCCCGCATCGTATAAACCAATGGGTGTGCCGGCGATCACATCAGCTTCTGCCAGCAACTTTTCTTCGTTATACTGCTGTAATTGTTTTATTTCATTGCGGATGTTTTTTACTTCTTTAAATAACAGGTTGCGTTGCTCCCGCTCTGCCTTTCCAAAACTGCGTTTGTATTTTAATGCCATGCGGCGAAATTCTTCTGCCCGCAATTTCAGCTGGCGGATCTCTTTCTGCAGTTTGCTATTGGTTAGTTTACCTTCCGGCGTGTAGGGAAAAACGGCTTCATCCACTTTGCCGGAATTGCCCACCCGCAGTAATTTAATGCCATGCTCCAATAATCCTTTGCAGATATTGTCCACCGCAGCATTACTGGGTGCGCTCACTAATATTTTTCCGCCCTGTTGTACCAGTTGCCTGATCGCTTCAATTAGCGTGGTGGTTTTGCCTGTTCCTGGCGGACCATGTACGATGGCTATAAGCCGGTTGTGGAGGATGCTTTGCACGGCAGCCTGCTGGCTTTCGTTAAGTTGATCGTTGAAAAAATGCAGACTACCGCCCTGTCTTTTTTCTTCAGCAGGCATCGGTTTTTCTCCATGCAGCACCTGGAACATATTGAATGCCGGCCCATCTGCCT
>CBFGLL010000493.1:0-1673 GCA_965649585.1 uncultured Chitinophagaceae bacterium
AGATGCTACCAGGTTTCCGAGATATCGTCAAGGGTAGTTTTCAGGGAATACTATACTCACTACATTGGGAAATCGCTTTCACAGTTTTCCTTCTAATATCGGTACCAGGTACAACTATACCAGGCTTTCGCCAGGCTTTGACCATGACCCAGGGTTGTTTTTAAATTACTGTGATAACTATATAAACCAGCCAAAAAAAATCCCGGACCACCTGGTCCGGGATTTTAAATCTTGAAACTATAATTTAATTCACGCTATCGAGGTTGATAGGATATTCATAAAGGCCGTCGTAGCCAGGGTAAAAACCACTGATGGTAATATTTTTATTGTTACCAATTGCTTTCACCAGTTCATCTACCGACTTCACGTTGGCACTGTTTACTTTCAATATTACAAAACCGTCTTTCATCCTTGTTTGATCATTAATTGCGCCACTATTGATCTTCTTTACAACCACGCCTCCTTCAATACCAAATTCTTTTGCACGTTTAGGATCAAGTGTGGCAAGTTCTGCACCAAGTTTCTGATCTGCTGTTGCAGCTTTAACCACATCGTAGTTTCCGGCGCTGTTTTTTAATGTAACCACAATGGTATTTTCTTTATCGTTGCGCAGGTAAGAAATATTCACCTTATCGCCTGGCTTGTAGCGGCTCACTTGTTCCTGCATTTCGGCCCCACTGTTTACAACTACATTGTTGATGGATTTTATGATATCGCCACGGCGGATACCTGCAGCATAGGCACCACCTTCTTTTGGCACATCTGTTACATAAATGCCCCATGCATTTACCGGAATTCCTTCAGCCTTTTTTTCTTCTTCCGTTAAGTCGCTTGCATTGGCATACTGTACGCCGAGGTAAGCTCTTTGTACTGTACCAAACTTGATAATATCATCCACCACTTTTTTAGCAATATTTACGGGTATGGCATAACTGTAACCGCTGTAAAAGCCAGTAGGAGAGGCAATGGCAGAGTTAATGCCGATCAATCTTCCGTCTGTATTAATAAGTGCACCCCCACTATTTCCCTGGTTTACCGCTGCATCCGTTTGAATATAAGATTCTACGGCATTGGTACGCTGGCCGTTCCTATCCCTGTTGAGTCCAAGGCTTCTTGCTTTGGCACTTACGATACCGGCCGTTACCGTGGTTTCCAGGTTTAAAGGATAACCGATTGCCAATACCCATTGCCCGATCTTTACTTCGTCTGAATTGCCATAAACAAGGTAAGGCAAGCCACCTGCTTCAATTTTTATTACTGCAAGATCATAGGCAGGCTCATTACCTACAATTTTTGCTTTGTAGGTTTTTTTATTGCTAAGGGTAACAGTAATTTCATCGGCACCCTGTACCACGTGGTTGTTGGTTACGATATAGCCATTGTCTGCAATCAACACTCCAGAACCGGATGCACGTTGCTCAGGGATCACATTGCTGCGGCGGCCAAAAAGTTCTTCGAGCATATCATCGCTGAAAAAATCGCTGAAAGGATTCTGGCGTTGGTTATTGCGGGGCAAACCGTTGTTTACCTGCTTGGCGTTGGTTTTTGTTTTGATATGCACTACCGTGGGCAATGCAGCATTGGCAGCATTCACAAAGTCGGGTGCACCACCGGGGCCGTTGCCATCGGTGAACCCGGTGAGTTTATAATTGGATGGGAGCACTTCGGTTGAC
>CBFGLL010000494.1:0-1667 GCA_965649585.1 uncultured Chitinophagaceae bacterium
TAAAGCGCCTGTTACATCGCTTTTCTTCTTTTCACCATAACCTACTACCACCACTTCATTCAAATCGGAAGCAGCAACGTTTAAGGCTACAGAAAAATTAGACTGACCGTTTATGGCAAGCTCCTGCGTAGTGTGCCCTACAGCAGATACCACCAGCGTTTGGGCACCTGCAGGAAGCGTAAGCGAAAAGTTTCCATTAGCATCTGTTGCAGTACCGGCAGTGCTGCCTTTAACTGACACGGTTGCACCGGAAATTGCTACGCCATTTGCATCCATTACTTTACCTGATACCACAGTTTGGGCATAAGCCATCCCATTGATAAAAAGCAGAAGAATGAATACACATAAATTTTTGAAGAATCCTGAGTTGACTTTTCTCATAAAGCAATCGTTAAGGTTTTGTAAGAATGTGTATTTTGTACACAAAATAATACAAATAAACAGATATTTTGAACTTTGTGTACAAGTTTTTTAAAGAATTTTAATTTGTTTTTTGTTGTTCCCGTCCCCGCCTAGAATGCAATGCCATTCCACTTTTTAGTGCTTTTTTCGTACTTGGCATAATCGAACTTATACAGTTTCCCCGGCCGGTGCGGCACATCGGTTTCCACTTCGTCTAAATCGATGAGAAAATCCATGGAAAAGAACTTTTTACGGAAGTTTCTCCTGTCGAGTTTGATATTGAGAATAGCCTCGTAAAGGTTCTGTAATTCTCTCAACGAAAATTTGTTTGGCAATAAGCTGAATCCCAGGGGATGCTCCCGTACCCTGCGCTGCAGCTGGCAAAGACTGGTTTCAAATATCTTTTTATGGTCAAAAGCCATTTCAGTTACACTTTCTACATCATGCCAGTGCAACTCATTGTCGAGTATATTCAGTTTATGGTGTTGCACATTGATGAGGGAACAGTAGGCTACGGTTACCACCCTGTTTACCGGGTGCCTTCCCACGTCCCCAAAAGTGTGCACCTGCTCCAGGAATACATCACTTAATCCTGTTCTCTCTTTCAGGATGCGGTAGGCAGCATCATCCAATCCTTCGTCGGGTTGTACCAGGTCGCCTAACAGCGACCACATGCCCTGGTACTTTTTGAGGTCGGAACGAATGAGTAATACTTTCAGTTTGTTTTCATCAAACCCAAATATTACACAGTCTACGCTCAGTGCGACCCTGTTAGTGCTTTCAACTTCTGATTGAAAGGCTTTGTAGGTTTTAATGTTAGCTTTGGCAGCGGCAGTCATATCGAAAATTTACAGGGTTAAGATCATTCTGATTTCACTACTTTAATGGTGGTTTTATCCTGGCTGGTCGTCATTGATAATGTATACGTTCCTGCCGGCAATGTTGCTGTGCTATTTAGTGCAAGTGCATTTACACCGGCCTGCAAATTAACCTGCTGGCGACCCACCGTTTTACCAAACATATCTGTGAGTACCAATGTTGCGGTTTGCGCCTTTGGCACGGCGATATTCAACCTCAGCTGATCCTTGAACGGGTTAGGTGTGGCAATTATATTCACGGCTTTTACAGGGCCGTTTAGTTTTACAATATTGCTGTAATTGTAAGTGCCATCAATATCATATGTTTTTAAACGATAAAAGTAAACCGGGCTGAGGTTGATGTTGTTATCGGTGTAATTATAATTGGCCGACCCATTGGCTGATACA
>CBFGLL010000495.1:0-1665 GCA_965649585.1 uncultured Chitinophagaceae bacterium
GGTTTTTCGTACACAACTCAAGTAATGCCACTTCAAAGCTGTGATCCGATATCGGCATCCCGGAATTTTATTCATATTCAATAATGTTGCCGCTGCAACCATGCGGCCACAGCGTAGTTTAGGCCGGGTTGTATTTTAAACTGCAGCTGCATCCATTTTTAAAATTTTTTGATTGCGGGCAGGTTATGCACCATAGCAGGTGCTGGCGGGGTTTTTGATTTTTTTAAGAAGTGCCCATCCGTTCCCACGTTAACGAATACCCTTTTTATGCCCGAGCCGGTAAGTAACCTGAAATCAAAAATTGTATGAAGCATTTTTACCAGCTACCGACACGCTGCCACAACTATTTCAACCGAATGTTTTTTTATGCGTTTGTTTTAATAGCAGCGACCTTCCTCAGTGTGCAACAAAGTTTTGCACGGCGATGGGAAGCCCCACAAATTTCTGTAACTCAATTAAACAATACCGTTTCTACCGGCAATCAAACCGTGCAGGCCAGCATTACTGCAGGCACGGGTGTGAGCGCCGCCAATCTCTATTACAGGGTGGATGGTGGTGGATGGTATGATGCAGCTGCTACCAACAGTGGCAGCAGTTATAGTTTTACCATTCCCGGTCAGCCAGCGGGTACAAGGGTGGAATATTTCGTAGCGGCCAAAAGTGGCAGCGACAGCAGCACTGCGCCCACCAATGTTTCCGCTTTATCCATGTACGGCTCTTTTTATGAGTACAGCATTTTATGCCCGCCGGGCCTCAACCGGCAACTGGCTTTCCAGGGATTTGAAAATGGTGCTGTATCAAATGCATGGAGTTATACAAGAACCTGTGTATCGACGAATTGTATCGGCTTCGATCTTAATTCTAAAGTGAGTAATACAAATCCTGCAACAGATCAACCTGCCAGTGCAAGAATAAGAAGCGGCAGTTATTCGTACCAGCACCAAACGAATAGTATGGTGGCACAATTAGTTTTTAATGCGGTGAGCATCCCTGCTGGTGCAACCAATATAAAAGTGACCGTACGGGTGGCCAGTATTGCCACGGCCAACGGTGGCGGTGCAGATAATGATGATTATGTAAAAGCCTGGGTGAAAACGGGCAATGGCAACTTCCCGTCAAATGCAGATATCAGTTTGTTTGGGTTAAATAATATTCGCTACGGTTTTGATGCAACCGGCGTGCTTACTACCACGGCAGGCAGCAGTATACAAGGAAATGGCGCCAGCACTTTGGTTATTAATATTCCAAATGGCAGCACATCTGCCGCTTTAAAACTGGAGATCAGGAATGCCGATAACAGCCTGCGTGAGTTATGGGCCATCGATGATATTGAGATCACCGCCGATGTACCCGCATCCAGCGGCCGTTATTTTAAAACGATTAAAAACGGCCCATGGGATTCACCCAATACCTGGGCGGTTGCAAACACAGCAAACGGCAGCTATGTTGCTACCTGTACCACACCCAATTTTTCCAACTCAGATGCCATTGAAATAAGTGCGGGTGATACCATACTCATTCAGAAAGACAGGGTAGGTGCAGATGCTATTGATCAGCTGTTAATTCAGCCAACTGCTTACCTGCGACTGGATGATTATACCATCGAATTAAGGAACAGCGTTTCGGGTAAGGCAGACTTTGTACTGGCAGGCACTTTTCACGACA
>CBFGLL010000496.1:0-1661 GCA_965649585.1 uncultured Chitinophagaceae bacterium
GGAAAAGGAAATGTTTTTGATGTTGGTGGGTGTATCCGGGGTAGGTGCAGCAACTGCAAGAATGATGTTGTCTTCCCTGAGACCTGAAGAAATAGCGGCTGCCATTGCCAGTGGAAATGCGAGGGTATTGGAGGCAGTAAAGGGAATTGGCAAAAAAACGGCAGAAAGACTGGTATTAGAACTAAAAGACAAAGTAGGCAAACATACATCCGGTGCCAACATCGTACAGCCCGTGGGCAATACTTTACAGCAGGATGCGTTAGTAGCATTAACCGCATTAGGTATTTCCCGCCAACAGGCCGAGCTTTCTATCCAAAAAATTATCCGTGTAGAACCCAATATTACTCAATTAGAAGACTTGATAAAAAAAGCGTTAAAAGCCATTTGAGAGAAAATCTACGTTAACTTTATTACCGGATGTTGCTTATCAGAAAATCTATTTTATCGGCAATAGCTATTTGCTCAGTGCCCATATTGCTATCGCTGTATAATGCCGGCGATGCCTATGGTTTCGATAACCTCCAGCAAAACTTCAGGGATACCATTCCCGGCAACTTCAACGACAGTTTAAGGTTCCCGATCTCAGACAGGAGGGGTGATTTTATTTCGGGCGGAAGTAATAATCCTTACGACCTGGGAACCCCGGCCAATATTACCGATTCTGTGGTGTATGATGCTATCAACAGGCGCTATATCGTTTATGAAAAAATAGGGGAAAGGTATTATCGCATCCCCACAGTGTACAGTTTTGAAGAATACTGGGCCATGCGCAACCGCCAGGCCGAGGTAGAATATTTTAAACAAAGGGCCAATACCACCAGCCTGCTCAACAGGGGCCGCTTAAACAGGCCGAAACTTTCACTTACAGATGGTTTATTCAATCGCCTTTTTGGAAATGGGCAGATAGACATCAGCCCGCAGGGTAATATCGATGTGTCTGCAGGTTACCAGGGCCAAAAGATCAATAACCCCACTTTGCCGGAAAGGGCAAGGAATAACGGCGGGCTTGATTTTAATATGAATGCCCAGGTGAACGTAAACGCCAGCATCGGCGACAAACTCAAATTCCCCATCAACTATAATACCCTTGCCAATTTTGACCTGGAAAACCAGTTGAAACTGGATTATACGGGTAAAGACGATGAAATTATCAAAAGACTGGAAGCGGGTAACGTGAGTTTTCCATCGAGGGGAACGCTGATACCGGGAGCTCAGCAATTGTTTGGTTTAAAAACACAGCTGCAGTTTGGGAAATTATATGTTACCACCATTTTGGCCAACCAAAAATCGCAGCGCCAGAGCATGGACCTGCAGGGCGGAACAGCGTCGCAACCCTTTGAAATAAAAGCCGACGAGTACGAAGAGAACCGTCACTTTTTGATGGCGCAGTATTTTAGAGACAACTACAATAAAGTGATGTCGAACCTGCCGGCGGTCATCAGCCCCGTGCAGATATTAAAATTAGAAGTGTGGGTTACCAACAGGAATGGTACCACCACCGAAACCCGTGATGTTGTTGGCCTGGCAGATCTTGGTGAAATAGATCCTTATAGCCCGCTGGTAACACCGCTTAGTTCGGCACCCAACCCTGCCAATGGAACCAACGATCTTTATAGCCGTGTGATAAGTGCACCCAATGCCCGCAACCCGGCAAGTGCTTA
>CBFGLL010000497.1:0-1640 GCA_965649585.1 uncultured Chitinophagaceae bacterium
TGAATTTTTATTCGGCCCCTTTTTTTTTGCCCCGGCTACAATGGTTGCCCGGGTTGGGGAATAAAAAAAGCTGTTTCAAAACAAAATGGGTAAATTTTACCAGCATTCTTTTGAAACAGCCTTTCGGAAAAAGGAGCAGCTACTTAATTCACTACCTCTTTAGTTTTATCTGCCACTTTTTTGCTGCCTTCTTTTACAGCTTCCTTAGTGTCTTGCCAGGCATCAGCAATCGTATTGCCTGCTTTGTCGAACCAGCGGCCTGTTTTGTTGATTACACCACCATCGCTCACTCTTACCCTTCTACCGTTTTTGTCCATAGCCTGGCCATCAGTAGTTACAACGGTACCATCATCGAGGGTAACGTCTTTTTCAGCTACCACCCAGGTTCCGTTGCGGTACTGCATCAGTTTTCCATCACGATAGCTCACGTCGCCATCTGCAGCCGTGTAAACAGTTGTGGTGGTGGTAGTGATGGTTTCTACTGTGCCGGTATCCGTTGCTACCACCGAGGTATCAGAGCTGGTAACAGTAGATTCATTTTTTGTGTTGTCGCAGGAGATCAATGCCATACAAACTGCGGCTAATCCAAGTAGTTGTTTCATGTTGTTTTATTTATGTTTTTGCCCTAAAAAATGCAAGAACGTTGCCAAACCCATTGATGTAACTATCGATTTATTCAGATCGAAGGCAAAAAAAATCCCTGCAATTGCTGCAGGGATGTATAAAAAATATGATGATGGTTTATGGGAAAATACCCAATTCAGCATAACTGGTAGCTACCTTATTGATGGCGCTGATATAGGCAGCTGTACGCATGTCGGGGATAGAAGGATCTTTTTTCCAGATCTCCATGATCTCCCTCGTAGCGGTGATCATGGTTTCTTCCAAACCACTATGTACCAGGTCCTGCTCTTCAGGGCCATGCATAATAAACTTACGCTCTTTGTCGCTTACAGATTTGCCGGTTAATTCTTCAATTTGCCCGATGATATGGGTGTTGAGATTTTCTGTAAAACGTTTTTCCATACGGCCATAACGTACATGGCTCAGGTTTTTCAGCCACTCAAAATAACTTACGGTTACACCACCTGCATTCAGGTACATATCCGGCACGCAGAGGATCCCTTTTTTCTGGAATATTTCGTCAGCCTCCGGTGTACACGGACCGTTGGCAGCTTCACCAATGATTTTTGCTTTTACCCTTGGAGCATTCTCGCCATTTATCACATTTTCCAGTGCTGCAGGGATCAGGATATCGCATTCCAATTCCAGAGCGTCGGAGTTTTTAGCAAGGTTGGTAGCACCGGGGAAATTAAGGATTGAACCCGTAGCTTTTCTATGTTGAAATACTTCTTCCTCATGTAAACCATCAGCATTATAAATAGCACCTTCATATTCTGCAAGGGCCACCACTTTAGCACCTGCTTCACGGAAAAATTTAGCTGAGTGGTAACCCACATTTCCAAGGCCTTGTATCACCACTGTTTTACCTTCTACGCCCAAAGAAAGCCCTTGCTTTTGCATCACATCTTCCATGTTACATACTTCCCTGATGCCATAAAACACGCCGAGGCCGGTAGCTTCTTTACGTCCACGAACACCACCCTGGGTTACAGGCTTACCGGTAACGCAACCGGCAG
>CBFGLL010000498.1:0-1632 GCA_965649585.1 uncultured Chitinophagaceae bacterium
GCAGAAAGCGGCATTAACAGCCCGGAAGATGTAGAACAACTGAGGCTTGCGGGTTTTGAAGGTTTTCTTATCGGGGAACATTTTATGAAAGCCGGTGATCCCGGCGCAGCCTTTCAGCAATTTGTACAATCATTAAAAACACAGATATGAACATTAAAGTATGCGGCATCAATTCATTTAAACAATTACAACAACTCGATGGTTTAAATGTAGATTTTGCCGGGTTGATCTTCGTTAAAGATTCGCCCCGTAATGTGGAAGGCGTAATAGAAACCCAGCAGGTAAAAAAAGCGGATTTTGATCTTAAAAAAGTAGGCGTGTTTGTTAACCCTGCCTTGATTGATGTGCTTACTGCCATTGATGATTACAAACTGGATGTAGTGCAGTTGCATGGAGAAGAATCACCGGAGATGTGCGAGGATATTTCCTCCGAAGTGGAAGTGATAAAATGTTTCCCTATCGATGATAGCACTACAGATATAGATGCGTTGCTGGCTCCTTATGACGCTGTGTGCGATTATTATTTATTTGATACCAGCAGCAACGGCCAAACAGGTGGCACCGGTAAAAAGTTTGACTGGAAAAAGCTCGAGAAGGCAAAAATTGAAAAACCTTTTTTCATCAGTGGTGGTATTACTGTGAACGATGCCGCAGCCATTAAGGCTTTTAAACATCCTGACTTTTTTGGAGTGGATATCAACAGCCAGTTTGAAAAAGAACCAGGCGTAAAGGATATGGGCCTCGTGTTGAAATTTATCCACGACCTCAAGTAAAACCATATGAGCGAAAAACATCCAACAATTCATCCCGGCAAAAACGGCTACTATGGCTCATTTGGCGGAGCTTTTATACCCGAGATACTGCAGCAGAACGTAGAGGAGCTTCGTAAAAATTATCTCCGCATTTTGCAGCGCAAGTCTTTTAAAAAACGATACAGCTATTTGCTGAAGCAATACGTTGGGCGCCCTACGCCGCTTTATTTTGCAGAGAACCTGAGCAGGCAGTTTGGCACCAATATTTTTTTGAAGCGGGAAGATCTTTGCCATACAGGAGCGCATAAAATCAATAATTGTGTTGGCCAGGTGTTGCTGGCAATGGAAATGAATAAAACCAGGATCATTGCAGAAACGGGTGCAGGCCAGCACGGCGTTGCTACTGCCACTGTATGTGCGCTCATGGGCTTGCAGTGTGTGGTGTATATGGGCGAAAAAGATATGGAGCGACAGGCGCCTAATGTGGCCCGCATGAAAATGTTGGGTGCAGAAGTAAGGCCTGCAACAAGCGGCAGCAAAACATTAAAGGATGCTACCAATGAAGCCATCCGTGACTGGATCAACCATCCAGAAGATACGCACTACATCATTGGAAGTGTGGTGGGGCCGCATCCATACCCCGATTTGGTGGCGAGGCTACAATCTGTTATCAGCAGGGAAATACAACAGCAGTTGAAAAAACAAACCGGCAAACCGCATCCCACCCATGTAATTGCATGCGTGGGGGGAGGCAGCAATGCAGCCGGGGCTTTTTATCATTTTATAAAAGAAAAAAAAGTAAACCTGTTGGCCGTAGAAGCTGCGGGCATGGGAATCCATAGCGGCAAGTCGGCAGCTACCACACAGTTGGGCACGGTGG
>CBFGLL010000499.1:0-1632 GCA_965649585.1 uncultured Chitinophagaceae bacterium
TTGAATTTCGAATGAAAAAATATGCTATCATAGTAGCAGGCGGCAACGGGAGCCGGATGAACAGTGCCATTCCCAAACAATTTATGTTGCTCAACGATAAGCCTGTTTTATATTATACCCTCGATGTTTTCCTGAAGAGTTATGAAGACATGAACATTATTCTTGTGCTGCCGGAAGAATTTGTTGCCACAGGGCAGGAGATTATTGACG
Source organism: uncultured Chitinophagaceae bacterium (assembly GCA_965649585.1). Lineage (GTDB taxonomy): Bacteria > Bacteroidota > Bacteroidia > Chitinophagales > Chitinophagaceae > Ferruginibacter. The sequence continues at coordinate 211 of CBFGLL010000499.1, forward strand.
CCTACTTTGATTATGACCGCATCAAAATTTGTATCGGTGGGCGAACACGCTTTCACTCTGTACAAAACGGGCTGACCATGGTGGATGAAGAAGGAATTGTGCTGGTACATGATGCCGTGCGGTGCATGCTGGATGTATCGCTTATTCATCGCTGTTACGAGGCGGCTTATGAATTCGGTGCCGTGGTACCTGCCATTGCCAGCAAGGATAGCGTTCGCATTATTACAGAAGAGGGAAATGAATCTGTTGAAAGAAGAAATGTACGGCTGGTACAAACGCCGCAGGCTTTTTTAAGTACCATTTTAATTCCAGCTTATAATATTGATTACAAAGACCGGTTTACCGATGAAGCTACCGTGGTGGAAGCTTTCGGCATGAAGGTAAAACTGATAGAGGGTGATGAACGCAATATTAAAATTACGAGATCGGAAGACCTTGAGCTGGCAAAACTGATGATGGAGGAATAACGGGCATTATTTTTTTAGCCATTTTAATGCAGCGGGCAGCCTGTTTATCCTGATATGTGGATATTGATTTTTTACAGGGTTGAATTTTTTGTAGAAAGTTGCTACCGAGGGAATGTCTGATCCTTCAAAATCCAGGCTCAGAGAGGTACCAGCAAATTTTTTTATGATTTCATTGATGAGTGCGTGCTGTGCATTGGAGTTTCTGCCCGAAGCCGAGGGAGCCCCCATCATATAATAGATACGTTTTTCATCTTTTCCACAAAATGCAACTGCTACAAGTTCACCATTCTTGTCTTTAATGCCGATGGTGAATCCAATCCCCCGCTGTATTGCAGCATTGCAGGCTTGTTGGAAGTTAACATAGTCTGCTTCACTTATTCCAGTGTTTAATTTACCATAAGCTTGTTTGAAATATTGAATCACTATTGCAGGCTCAATATTATTTTCAACAATTAAAGCGTGTTCATCCGCCCTGCGTAGATTTTTTTTAGCATCCTTGCTGAAATTTTTTTCCAGCAGATGATACGGTAGCTGTAACGGGAGTACGTAGTTGACCCGGAGTTGCAGGTTTGTCTTTTCGTTATCGTTTACCGGGTTTGCTTCATTTAGTTGCAGATCAATATACCGGAAGCTGGATGGTATCGCCTGCAAAAACCGGGAAACAATAGCGGGGGAAATTTCATCCTTCGAAATGATTCCCAATTGTCCTATAAAATAGGGGGTGTAGATATAGCTGATCCCAAGTTTGGACTTAAAGGGAAGGGGCATGATGTACGCATAGTTTTCAGAAACCAGTGCATCCCAATCGCAAAGGGCGTCTAAAAAAAAACTCCTGGCATACAGAAAACCATTGGGCGCCTTAGCTACTACTTCATCCCATTTTGATTTATCAATCTCTTTGTTCTTTAGGTATGTGATTTCTTTAATCAAAAGGTGAGTGTGGTATTAATCTTTT
>CBFGLL010000500.1:0-1627 GCA_965649585.1 uncultured Chitinophagaceae bacterium
CACATTACTGGCTGCATCAACTACGGCCCCGGCTGGTATTGCTATTTTCAATCCATTCGTTAAACCCAGGCTTCCTCCATTGGCAGCGCTGATGGTACCTGCGTTTGTTTTAGGCAAAAGTTTTATTCTCACAAAAGTTCCCTTTCCTTCTTTTGCTATAAAGGTGCGGATGCCGGGGAAATAACCGGCATGGCTCGCAGTGACCATGGCGGCATTTTTCGGAATGCTTATATTGTTGATTTCAAAATAACCATAGTCATCCGTGGGAATTGTTTGCGTACCAAATTTTACCATGGCATTCATTACCGGCTGATCATTTTCGTCGGTTACAAAGCCGGATACAGAAGCATTTACACGGCTCCCGAGATCAACGGGAGTGTTGGGCTCATTTCCAATACCAGGGTTAAAATCTTTTTGACATGCCAGGAAAGTAATTAATACCGAGCAAAGTAGCAGCTGGAGAAGGATCTTCTTTTTCATAAAACAAAGTATTGAGGTTTATTACCAGGTTGTTTTAGGATATATACCCTTAAGATAATATAAAGGTTGGGTAAACGGGAATTTTTTTAATTGGGTAGCTTTGGAGCTGGATACTGGATGCTGGAGGCCGGATGCTGGATATGGCGTCTTTAAAGATCATCCCGTTCTAAGCTGCCATTGATCCATTCACCATCCAGTGTTGCGTTGTACTTTTTATAGAAATTGATGGCTGGTGCATTCCAATCCAATACCTGCCACATCATGCCGCTGAAGTTTTTCTCTTTGCATTCCTCTATCAGCCTGTCAAATAATAATCCACCGATTCCTTTACCCCGCATCTTTTCTGTGACCAGCAGGTCTTCCAGGTACAATCGCTGACCTTTCCAAGTACTGTAACGAATATAATAAAGCGCAAAACCAATAACGGTGCCCTCCACTTCGGCCACAAATGCCCACCACACAGGCTTTTCGCCAAAACCGCTCTCAACAAAATGATCGAATGCCACGGTAACCTGCTCAGGGGCTTTTTCATACAATGCCAGTTCGTGAATCAGTTGCATCATAGCTGTACAATCTTCTTTCACCGCTCTTCTTATAAGTGGTTGCATGTTGTTGGTTTTAAAAAATAAAAAAAGCGGATCTTAAAAATCCGCTTGTAAAATTATGGTTTTAAAAAATTAATTATGATCAATCATGGTCATCGTTACTCCATAAGTGCCATCGGCAAAATGACCGTTACTACCCGGTGTAGGAGGTTGGTATTCGGTATGTAAAAACTTGCGATACACCAGGCCGATGCCTTTTGCATATTTTTCCTGCCCGTAGTTGATTTCGCTGTACGAGTTCGGGTCTGCCGGGTTACCAATGATCTCATCCCTTTGGTTTACCGTGAGCACTTCGTCGAGGTTATATGCACCCACTGTTTCCGGGACGCCTACGTTTTCATAAATGTAATCCCAGCCATCCAGGTATTTCACTTCTGAGTTGATGGAATAGGTATCAATATGCGTATTTCCTTTCCAGGTAAATCCATCTTTAATTGGCAACCTCAGTTTAATATAGCGCAGGTTATTTTCAACAAATTCTAACCCGTTGCTGGTTGGGGTAGCCCAAAAGCTGGCGTCTGCATCCCACGCACCAGAGCGCT
>CBFGLL010000501.1:0-1625 GCA_965649585.1 uncultured Chitinophagaceae bacterium
ATCATCCAAAATATTTTACGCCTTTGTTCAGTGCTCCCCTGTATGTGAAACTCCCGGGCGGTAGTAAGGATTCTTATTATACCCGTGATATTTTATATGTAAAAGGGATGCTTGATGGAGATACGGTGCACGTATTTGTAAACCACTGGCCCAGCCGTAGTGGTGGTGAAGAAAGGTCCATGCCTGCAAGGGCGGCGGCTGCAAAAGTGGCCAGGATCACCATCGATTCCATCATGGCTTCTGTGCCTGCCAGCAAAATAGTGTTGATGGGCGATCTGAATGACGACCCCATCAGCCCCAGTGTGGCAAAAGTGCTGGGCGCCGCTGGCAATGCTTCCAAAACCACGGCTACCGGGTTGTTTAATCCATGGCACGACATGTACAAAAGAGGAATTGGCACACTCGCCTACCAGGATGCCTGGGGCTTATTTGACCAGGTGATCATTTCAGGCAACTGGCTGCCCAAAGATCAGCCCGGATATTTTTACCAGAAAGCGGTGATCTTTAATAAGGATTTCCTGGTGCAGAAGACCGGAAAATACCGTGGCTATAGTAAACGTACCTGGGATGGAATGACGTACAATTACGGTTACAGCGACCATTTTCCCGTATACCTGATGATGTTGAAAAAAGTAAATTAAGTTTGTGTAAGTCATAAGCTTTTTAGTACAGTATTTGCTACTTTCACAAATCGATTGAAAACCCTTTTTTATTAATTCAATAAACTAATTGTATGAAGAAAATTTTTACGCTACTCTGTTTGCTTTTTTCGGTCATTTTTGCAAATAGTCAGTCAACAACTTTAGTGATTAGCCAGATATATACGGGTGCTGGTTGTACTACAGCGGGGTGCTCAGCTTTTACGAACGATTATATTGAGATCTTCAATAAAAGCAGCGCACCTATTAGCTTAAACGGCTTTTCCGTTCAATATACAAGTGCAACTGGAACTGCAGGGTGGCAGGTTTCAGCGTTACCAAACGTCACTTTAAACCCAGGCCAATATTTTTTGGTTCAACAGGGTGGAAATGCTAATGGACTTGCACCTTTACCGACCCCCGATGCTACTGGTGCTCTGAATATGAGCGCCTCAGCCGGCAAAGTGGCTCTCGTAAATAGCACAACAGCCTTGAACGGCTCCCAATGTCCCACACCCAGCGCTACCATTATCGATTTGGTAGCATACGGAACCACTGCAAATTGTTTTGAAGGCACTGCTCCGGCTCCACCACCTGGTTCTAATTCGAACGCAATATTTAGGGCATCCAACGGCTGCCAGGATACACAGGATAACGCTGCAGATTTCACTGCAGGCGCAGCTGCGCCTCGTAACTCCGCAAGCCCTACAAACTCTTGCGGTAGCCCTGTTCCTACGCTTACTGCTTCTCCCAACGTTACCGGCCTGGTTGCACTTGTTGGGAATGCGTCTACAGAAGGTAGCTTTACACTGAGTGGCTCAAACCTTACCGGCTTCCCGGCAAATATTACCCTAACTGCTTCTGCAAATCTTGAAATAAGCCTTACTTCCGGCGGACCTTATACAACATCCCTTAATGTGCCCTATACTTCTGCTACATTGGCTTCCACTACCATTTATGTACGTATAATAGCAGGCACTCCACAAG
>CBFGLL010000502.1:0-1595 GCA_965649585.1 uncultured Chitinophagaceae bacterium
GCCCGATTTTTTGGAAGCGTCTGCCACACGGGTAATTCCCACGTCGATAACAACCGCATTTTCTTTTACCATATCGGCTGTTAAAAAAGATACTTTTCCCAAAGCGGCTACGATAATATCGGCTTGTAAACAAAGCTCTTTCAGGTTTTTTGTTTTGCTGTGGCAAAGGGTAACTGTGCAGTTGCCGGGATTTGTATTCTGGCTCAGCAAAATACTCATGGGCCTGCCAACAATATTACTGCGGCCAATTACCACGGCGTGTTTGCCGGCAGTTTCAATGCCGTAATGCTGTAGCATCAGCATGATGCCATAGGGAGTAGCAGCCACGAAGCTGGGCAGGCCTTGTACCAGTTTTCCTACGCTGATAGGATGAAAGCCGTCCACATCTTTTGCCGGATCAATGATGTTGATTATTTTTTCTTCGCTCACGTGTTTTGGAAGGGGTAGCTGCACCAGGATGCCATCTACATCTGCATCCGAATTGAGTGCTTCAATCTTAGCAATGATGGTGGCTTCGGGAGTGTCTTCATCAAAGCGGAAGAGGCTGCTTTTAAAACCAATTTCTTCGCAATTTTTAATCTTGCTGGCCACGTATGTTTCGCTGGCCCCGTTGCTGCCAACCAGGATGGCTGCGAGGTGAGGTGTTTTTTTTTGTTGTTGAAGGAGAATTTCGGTCTTTTTCTTCAGGTCGTCTTTCACCGCCTGGGATACCAGTTTCCCGTCTAAAATTTGCATGCCGCAAAATTAACTAACAATGGCTATTTTAAAAAGCGGGAGGCTAAATTCGTTTTTTTGCTGCTTTTGTTTAAATTGTATCTCACTTACAAAACAAACTGCATGAGGATCTTCGGGATGGCTTGCCTGCTCTTTATATGCCTGCTGCATATCAGTAATTTTTTACATGCTCAAACCTTACGATACCCTGTAAGTATGCCATATACTGCATTGGCCGCCTATAGTTCCAAACAAACGGATCCCTTTGGTTTTACCGGCAACCAGGCTGCGCTTGCAAAGCTCGAGTCTGCCGGCATTGGAGTGTGGGGAGAGCGCCGTTTTATGCTGGCAGAAACTTCTGTGTATGGCTTAGCAGCAGGTTTCCCCACAAAAAAAGGCAACTTTGGTTTGCAGCTTAACTACTCAGGGTTTTCTAATTTTAATGATAATAAAATAGGGCTGGCATATGCCCGCAGCCTCGGCAAACTGCTCGACCTGGGTGTACAATTTAATTATTATGGTTATCGCATTCCGCAATATGGCAATGCATCTGCCATCAATTTTGAAATAGGGGCTATTATGCATATTTCTGAAAAGTTTCATGCAGGTATGCATGCCTATAACCCGGTGGGTGGAAAACTGGGGAAGGATGAAGAAGAAAAACTGGCCGCTGCTTACAAACTCGGGCTGGGTTATGATGCTACCGATAATTTTTTCGTGAGCGTGGAACTGATAAAAGAAGAAGACAGGCCCATCAATGTAAATGGAGGTGTACAATACCAGTTTCTCAAGAAATTTTTTGCCAGGGCTGGTTTTGTAAGCGAATCGGGCTCGGCATACGGTGGTGCAGGGGTTGGCTGGAAAAATATGCGCCTTGATGT
>CBFGLL010000503.1:0-1594 GCA_965649585.1 uncultured Chitinophagaceae bacterium
CATTAACCCTGTTGAAGGCTAAGCAACACGGATGCGTACAACGCTGCAGTTTCTGTTCTTAACCTGCTGTTGCCCAGGCTTACGGGTTCAAAACCCAACGATAAGGCGAGTTCAATTTCATGGCTGGTAAAATCACCCTCGGGGCCAATAAGAATGCAGGAATTTTGTGTTACCCCCACAGAAGCGAGGGCATTCTTTTGATTATCTTCACAATGAGCGATGAATTTTTGGATAGACTCATCCGCACTTGTTTGTTGTACAAAAGCCGCATATTTTATTGGAGAATGTAACTTTGGCAACCAGGCCTGTTGGCTTTGCAACATGGCACTCACCAAGATCCCTTGCAGCCTTTCTGTTTTTAATTGTGATTTTTCTGTACGCTCGCAAATAAGCGGTACAATATCGGTGATACCGATCTCGGTGGCTTTTTCCAAAAACCATTCAAAGCGGCTACTGTTTTTTAAAGGGGAAACGGCTATCGTAATTTTTGATGCCTGCTGAATGATCTTCGGTTTGTCAATCAATCTTACTTCACAGCGTTTGCGATGATCGTCGGTTATCTCGCAAATAAATATTTCTCCCCTCCCATTCGTGATGTTCAACTGCTCGCCTACTTTCATCCGCAGTACCTGCACAATATGTTTCGAATTATCTTCATCCAATACAACAAACCTATCCTCCCCCGAAATATCTTCTTTATAAAAAAATGGTAAAGCCATTTATGGAAATTAACCAAATAATAAAAACTTAGGCCCCAACAACACGCCGCCCACTGACCCAATGACTAATGACCCCATTACTCAGGGCTAACGACTCCCGACTAATGACTCCCGATTAAAACGGCGCATCATCATCATACTCATCATCATTCATCCTGCTGCCTTTTTGTATAAACATGGCAGCATCTCCACTACCGCCTGCATCGCCACCAGCAATAGGTTTCCAGTTGCCCCCCTGTGGTTTAAAGCCGCCAAAATCATTATTATCCTCTTCCACAAATTTTTGAATATGCAGCAATGCTTTCAGCTTCACCGTTTCAAGACTACCATTACGATGCTTGGCAATTTTCACATGCGTTTCGCCCTTGTTGCTGTCACCATGTTCATTGGCGGTTACATCATAGTATTCCGGGCGGTACAGGAACATTACCAGGTCAGCATCCTGCTCTATCGCACCCGATTCACGCAGATCACTTAACTGCGGCATTTTATTTCCTTCTTTTCTTTTTTCTACCTCCCTGCTCAGCTGGCTCAACGCTATAATGGGCACCTGCAGTTCCTTTGCAAGACTTTTAAGGTCTCTCGATATTTTACTGATCTCCTGCTCCCGGTTACTGTTGCGATCGCTGCTGCCACTCATCAACTGCAGGTAGTCGATGATGATGATTCCCACATTATGTTTGTTTTTTAAACGACGACATTTTGCCCTCAATTCAAAAATATTCAATGCAGCAGAGTCGTCAATAAAGATCGGAACCTTGGATAACCTGTCGATTCCTTTTGTCATCAACTGCTGCATTTCATAATCTTCCAGTTTACCCCTCGCAATTTTTTCAAGATGAATTTCGCTTTCGGCACTCAGTATCCTTTGCACC
>CBFGLL010000504.1:0-1591 GCA_965649585.1 uncultured Chitinophagaceae bacterium
CATCAAACTTACTTTCCAGGAGCTTAAAAGCAACAAACTTCGAACGGCCCTGAGCCTTACGGGTGTTGCCTTTGGCATATTTTGTATCATCGGCGTTCTGGCCACGGTAAACAGCCTGGAGCGCAACATCCAGGACGAAGTAAAAGGGCTGGGCACAAACACCATCTACATTGATAAATGGGATTATAGCGGTGGGCCCGATCGCCCCTTTTGGAAACTACGGGCCAGGCCAAGCATGAAAATAGAAGAAGCCGACCAGATAAAACAACGCTCCGACCTCACAGAGGCAGCAGTTTTTTTTATGTCTTTCGGTGGAAGTTTATCTTACGGTAGTGACGTTTTGGATGGAGTAAGTATTTACGGTATCAACCCCGACCAGATCAATATTCAGCCCCTTAATTTTTTAGCAGGTCGTTATTTTTCCCCTACAGAGTTCATCAATGCCAGTTCGGCTGGTATTATCGGGCATACCAATGCAGAAAATTTATTTGGATCGCCGGAGCGGGCACTTGGAAAAGTGGTGGACATTAAAGGAAGAAAGATCCACATAGTAGGCGTATTGCAAAAAGAAGGAAAAACATTTGTAGGATGGAATTATGATAATTGTATCATGCTTCCGTACAAATTCTGCAAACAGATCTTTGATGAAAAAACCACCAACCCGATCGTAATTGTAAAAGGAAAAGAAGGCGTACCCACGGCTGCCCTGAGCGATGAGCTAAAAGGTATCATGCGCCAGGTAAGGCGCCTGAGCCCTACGCAGGAAGATAATTTTTCCCTGAATAGTGTGGAGGGATTCAGCCAGGCCATTTCTTCATCATTTGTCGTGATAAATATTGTAGGCTCCATCATTGGTGGTATCAGCCTGATTGTGGGCATGTTTGGTATTGCCAATATCATGTTTGTAACCGTAAAAGAAAGAACCCCGGTGATTGGTCTTAAAAAAGCGATCGGCGCAAAAAGCGGCACCATCCTTTTTGAATTTCTCACGGAAGCATCCATTCTTACCATGATGGGAGGAGCCATCGGGTTGCTTTTTGTATGGATTCTTACACTCATATTATCCGGCCCGCTCGATTTCCCCGTGTACATATCGGTTCCCATGCTCATTGTTACCATTATACTTTGTGTAAGTGTTGGTATTATCGCCGGCATTCTCCCCGCCCGTCGTGCGGCTAAAATGGACCCGGTGGTGGCGATCAGGTCGTAGCAGGTTAGATTTTTTATTCATCAAAAGTCAATCTTCATTAGGTCATTGAGTCATGGGTCAATAGTCATTAGCCATGATTGTTGGGTTTCTGAATTATATTCGCAACTTGCGAAGGTCACAATCGTAAATGGTAAATCGTAAATCATTAAATGCTCCATGCCAACAATCCTTTCCATAGAATCTTCCTGCGACGAAACCTCGGCATCGGTAATTGTGGATACTGAAATTCGCAGTAACATTATTGCCACCCAAAAAGTGCATGAACAATATGGTGGCGTTGTACCCGAATTGGCAAGCAGGGCACATATGCAGAATATAGTACCCGTGGTTGATAATGCTTTAAAAACCGCCGGGGTTACGCTGCAGCAGTTAGACGCTATT
>CBFGLL010000505.1:0-1585 GCA_965649585.1 uncultured Chitinophagaceae bacterium
TTAAAAACGCTAGCTCCCAGGGATTTCAAATGTTCATAAAAATCCGGGTACGATTTATTGATAGCGGCTGCATCGTGAATGATCGTATCCCCTTCAGCTTTCAGCGCCGCTACAGCCAAAGCCATCGCAATGCGATGATCATGATGAGAATGAACTTCGGCTCCAACTAATTTTTCGCTGCCTTCAATGATCATCAGGTCATCTTGCAAACGAATACTTACTCCCATCTTGCCAAACTCCTCCTGTAAAGTTAAGGCACGGTTGCTTTCCTTGTGTGTAAGTCTTGTGGCACCTTCAATCACCGAAGTACCCTCGCAATATGCAGCCAATGCAACCAATGGTGGAAACAGGTCAGGGCAGTCAGTAGCATCAAATTGAAAAGCCCGTAGCCGGCCTGTTGAAACTTCTACCTGCTCTATCGTAGTGCTTAAATGAGCACCACACAGGCTTAATGCCGTCAATATCGATTTGTCAGCCTGGCTGCTGAAAACATCTAAACCTTTTACTACAACCTTTCCCGCTATCGCTCCTGCAACCAATAAAAAAGAAGCACCGCTCCAATCTCCTTCTACTGGGTAGGTGATGGTTTCATTGTTTTTTAATTTGCGGGGCTGAATCCCGAAATTTTGATAATTATTGTTTGTAACAGCATAACCAAAATGCGCCAGCATCTGTAAACTGAGATCGATATAAGGTTTGCTTTTTAAATTATCCGCTTCTATCGTTACCGCCTGGGTACAGGAAGCTGCAAACGCAAATAATAAGCCCGTAAGAAATTGTGAACTCAAAGATCCATCTATACTGATTGGTTTTGGTTGTAGCGGACCCTGGATAACAAAGGGAAGTTTGCCGCCATTGGTTTCAACGGCTACTCCCAGTTGTGGAAGCGCCCTGTCGAAAAAATCCATGGGCCTGTTCAGGAGGCTGCCACTACCGGTAACCAATACCCTGTTTTTAGAAAGCGCTGCAATAGGTGTAAACATGCGGATGCTCAATCCGCTTTCCCCGCAGTTCATCTCAATTTCCTGTGAATTATCCTGTAAAAATGCGCCTGTAATTTCAAGCGATCCACCTGGCAATTCTTTTACAACAGCACCCAGTGTTTGTATGATCTGCAGCGCAGCTTTGTCGTCATTGCTTTTACCGGGGTTGTGAATGATGGTTTTGCCGTTATGGAGCAAAGCCAGTGCACAAGCCCTTTGCATGGCACTTTTAGATGCAGGAGCTGTTAACTCGCCCGACACAGCGGAAGGAGAAATTTTTACCTGCATACTACAAAGCTTCTATTAAAGTGTGTAACTCGGTTAAGGGAATATTTTTTACAATGCCTTTGCCAATAGATGACAAGAGTATAAAACTCATCTGGTCATTTTCTCTTTTTTTATCGTTCATCAGTAAGGACCATATCTTCTTCTTATCGTAGTCAAACTGAACTGGCAAACCATAAGTCTCCAGCAGGCTGATCATCTGCTGCTGCGAAGCGGCTTCAAATCCATTGATGTTTTCACTCAGCTTTCCTGCCTCTACCATACCAATGCTGATGGCCTGGCCATGCGGAATATTGTATGCTGCCTCAATTGCATGC
>CBFGLL010000506.1:0-1576 GCA_965649585.1 uncultured Chitinophagaceae bacterium
GGCTTTCAGGATTAAAATCGGGGTGGCAGGACCTTCCTTGTCCCGAAATTGTATTAATTTTTTCCCGCACTGGCCGATGCATTTGCAGCATCCACCCATTTACCCATCTCTTCGCAATTCTGGTAATCTTTATCAATCATTATATAATAGGTCTTGATCTTTTTGTAGAACCAGTCTTCCAGGGCCTGTTCTTTCTTTTCTTCCAATGCCCTGTTGGCTATTTTGCTGTAGTCATCTTTTAAATTTTCCCTGTGTGGCTGGCTTTGTGATTTAAGGTAAACCACTCTTATTCCTTTGCGGCCACGTTCATCTGCATATTCAGTGGGTTGAGAAAATTCTCCCACTTTTAAAGTTTTCATCAGGGCGAGCATAGCAGGATCCAGCTGGTCGAGGGTTAAAAAACTTCCGTTTGGTCCCTGTAACATACCGGCAGTAAACTTGCTGGCTTCATCATCGCTGTATTTGCTCACTGCTGCACCAAAGTCAATAGTGCCCGCAATCAGTTTTGCCCTCACAGAATCGAGTTTTGAATATCCTTCGCCCATTTCGATAGAAGTAACCTGTGGCACTTTTAAAATATGTCTTACCACCGCATCATCACCTGCACGGCTTACCAATTGGATGATATGGTAACCAAACCTGGTTTTAAAAGGCGAGCTGATCTGACCTTCTTTAAGTGCAAATGCCTTACTGATCCACACAGGATCCATGAGGCCTGCTGTTCGGTTTACTTCGTACTGTCCGCCTGTTTCCCTGCTGCCCGGGTCATCTGTATAAGAAGCCGCCAGGCTGCGGAAATCTTTTCCTGCTTCGGCTTGTTTTTTATATGTATTCAGTTGCTCTATGGCATATTCTTCTGCCTCACGGCTTGCTTTGGGAAAAATAACGATCTGGCCGATCTCCACCTCCGATTCATAAAAAGGAAGGCTGTCTGCAGGTAGCTTTGCAAAATAATTTTTCACTTCGTTGGGTGTGATGCGTACATCATCCACCACTTTGTTGCGCATGGCCTGGGCAAGTTTCATATCCCTGATGCCTTCCCGCATGTCGTCTTTAATCTGATAAATGGATTTGGCTGCAATACGCTCCAGTTCATCCTTTGAACCATACTGCTGTATAAAATAGCGGATGCGGTTATCAATATCGGTTTCCACTTCTTCATCCGTAACGGGCAATGAATCTTTTTCGGCCTGTAATACCAGGGCCTTTACACCAAGGCTTTGTTCCAGCGTTAAGCAATGCCCGTTGGCAGGTATATCCATTCCCTGGCGCTGCATATCAAACAGGGCATTATCAATATCACTTTTTAAAATGATCTTATTTCCCACCACCGCAATGATCTTATCCGCTACTAAAGGTTTGGGCTGGGCTGTAGCAATCAAAGTTGTACAAAGTGCAACAACGAAAAGGAGTAATTTATTTTTCATCTTAATTTGAGTCCTTCAAAAATAACCCTCTATCGCAGTGACAGAGGGTGTTATAATTTCATTTAACAAAATATTGGGCCGGTAGCCAGAATCATCGTGCTGAAGAATCATACTTCGACAAGCTCAGCATGACAGTCTTGATCATCGTG
>CBFGLL010000507.1:0-1573 GCA_965649585.1 uncultured Chitinophagaceae bacterium
CATTTTTTGGAGGGGGTTTTTTGATTTTTGAAGTTTCCCGGGCTTTATTTCCTTAACTTACTATTTGTTAATCTGTAAAATGAAGAAACCACTTTATAATAGAAAGTATGAAAAAAAATTTTCTGAGCATACTCATGGGTATGCTATTGCTATGTCAAAATATCGGCTGTAAAAAAGACAAGGATGAACTATCTAAATTGCCAGCGCCCACGCAAGAGGGTAGAAACACATTTGGATGCCTGATTAATGGTAAAGCATGGGTGCCCGTGCAAACTTGTGCGCCATTTGTATGTGACCCGGTTTTAGAGATGCATTACGATACTGCAGACGGAGGTAGGATCATCGTGGGAGCGAATGTTCAAACGCCTATTTCTGATCATATAAATATCTACACAGATTCATTTCACTTTAGAAATGATTTCAATGTTGAACGGAGAGGACAGACTCGTACTGGTGCATCTTATTTTGGTAATAATACCTTACTAACGGGCTGTACCTGGATCTCAGCTATGGACACCGCAAATGTAAAATGTACAGGAAATTTGGTGGTGACGAAATACGATCTGGCTAGCCGAGTTTTTGCAGGAAATTTTGAATTTACGCTTATTAAAACTGGTTGCGACACCATACGAATCACTCATGGGAGATTTGATATTAAGCTATAGAAGCCTGTCCCAATTTTTTACCTTGTTTTTTTCTTTGTCGTTCTCTGATACTTAGGAGGATACACTGTCCTGTTCACCGGTATGTCATTATCCCCTAAATAATACTGCACACATTCATTGAGGATATTGTATTTATTGGCAAGGAATAATTGCATTTTGTCGCCGGGGAGAATCAATTCATAATTTCCACTTTCTTGTAATTGTGCATCAAAGCCGGGATTGTAGCGGTTAAACGCCGCAATATCCATGGAGATATTTTTTGCGATGATGAGCGAATTGTATTTGCCAGAAATGTTCTGTGTTTCTGCCTGTTCCATTTCAGCCGTTGATAAGATCGGTTTTTTAGAAAGTTCATTTCCGCCTGCTGATGCAAAACCTGCATTGAACTCAGGTGAAGCAGTAGCGCCACCTGCTCCTTCCATGATATAATGCGTGGCAATGAATTTTTTTACGTGATTCCTGCTTTCCTGTGGCAGGTAATATTGCAGGCTCCAGAAATTTTTGCTGCCACTGCGTTTCATAGCACTATACACTCTTCCCGGTCCGCCATTGTAAGCAGCGATTACCAATAACCAATCCCTGTTCATTTGTTTGTAGAGGGTGAGCAGGTATCGTGCAGCAGCATGGGTACTCTTGTAATAATCCCTTCTTTCATCATAACCCTGGTTTACGACTAAACCATACTCTCTTGCGGTGTAGGGCATAAACTGCCAGGGTCCGCCTGCGCCCACCCAACTGGTGGCAGCAGCACTTAAGTTACTTTCAATAACAGCGAGGTATTTTAATTCTCTTGGTAAACCATACTGGGCAAAAATATTATCGATGAGATTGAAATAAGGGGTGGCCCAACTCTTCATGCCTACCAATGATTTGCTGTGGCTGCGCAGGTAATCCTGCATGTAGCTTTC
>CBFGLL010000508.1:0-1568 GCA_965649585.1 uncultured Chitinophagaceae bacterium
GGAACAATAACCTGGCTTATCCATTGATATTTGATGCAAATGATAAATGGAATGATCTGCGTGCAGACCGCATCGGCGATGAGTTTGGTGTGCAGTTTATCATTAAAGGCGGTGGCAACGAATACCAGCGCATCAAAGAAATCGGCGCTACCAAAGCCACTTATATCCTTCCCCTCAATTTTCCGCAGGCCATGGATGTAGAAGACCCGGATGATGCACGTTTTGTATCGCTGGCCACCATGAAGCATTGGGAAATGGCTCCGGCCAATGCCGCAGCTTTTGAAAAAGCAGGCATTCCCTTTTGCCTCACCGCTGCCGACCTGAGGGAGAGCAAACAATTTTTATCGAGCCTTCGCAAAGCAATAGAAGCCGGCCTCAGTGAAACAAAAGCTTTGGAAGCCCTTACCAAAACACCTGCTACCGTTTTAAATGTGTACAACGAAACCGGTAGCCTCGATGCAGGCAAATGGGCCAACTTTATCATCAGCAGCGGACCCATTTTCGCAGAAAAAACTACCCTGCTGCAAAACTGGGTACAGGGCGAAAAATACGTGTTGAGAAACGAAGCGATGAACGATGTAAAAGGAACTTACAACCTTACCATCAACAGCAATAGCGGTGCAAAAAACTTTGTGCTGGATGTAAAAAGCAACAACGCTGCCGATGTAGTGCTGAGAGATACCATTTCATCAAAATTCAGTTATGATGGCAATATCGTGAAACTCAATTTCGGTGAGTCTAAAAGAGCAAGAAAAGGTTATCGCCTCAGTGGTGTGTCCAATGCCGATGGCTGGAGTGGTAATGGTGTAGATAGCGCCGGCAATGCTGTGTGGTGGACGGCTTCCTTTAGCAAAGACCTTGCTGCCAAACAGGATAGTGCAAGAAGAAAAACGCCTTACACCGCCGGGCAACTTACTTATCCCAATGGCAATTTTGGCCTCGCCGAAATGCCAAAGGCAGAAACCATCCTTATTAAAAACGCCACTGTATGGACCAACGAAAAAGAGGGCATACTCACTAACAGCGACGTGTTGATACAGAACGGCAAAATTGTTTCCGTTGGAAAAAATATCAGTAATGCCAATGCAAGAGTGATCGATGGTACCGGCAAACACTTATCGCCGGGCATCGTGGATGAGCACAGCCATATAGCAGTTTCTTCCATCAACGAGGGTGGGCAGAGTGTAACCAGTGAAGTGCGCATTGCCGACAACCTCAACCCCGATGATATCGATATCTACCGCCAGCTTTCAGGAGGCGTTACCACTTCTCACATCCTGCATGGCAGTGCCAATACAATTGGCGGACAAACACAGCTAATTAAACTACGCTGGGGTGCCAATGATGAGGAATTGAAATTTAAAGGCGCTGATGGTTTTATAAAATTTGCCCTTGGCGAAAACGTAAAACGAACTTCATCTTCCAACAACAATCGTTTTCCCGACACCCGTATGGGCGTAGAGCAGGTGCAGATGGATGCATTTACCCGTGCAAAAGATTATGAAAATGCACTTAAGGGTCCCAATGCAAAATTTGTAAGAAGAGATCTTGAGCTGGATGCCCTTGTA
>CBFGLL010000509.1:0-1565 GCA_965649585.1 uncultured Chitinophagaceae bacterium
CCTCAGTTTAATATAGCGCAGGTTATTTTCAACAAATTCTAACCCGTTGCTGGTAGGGGTAGCCCAAAAGCTGGCGTCTGCATCCCACGCACCAGAGGGCTTTTTTATAAAACGAACAATCCTGAAAGACGGCCTTTCATCGGCATCATTCAGCGCAGCATCCACAAGGTATTTCACCTGGTAAGTATGGGTTTCCATGGCAGCTCCAAAGTTGATCGACACAGAGGAGTCGAGCTGGTAAGTGATGTATTTACCAACCACAAAGGGGCTGTAATCTTCAATTGAAGGAGTTAGTACTGTTGTAGTCTCTTTTTTGCAGGAAACAAACGGCATTACTACGGCAAGGGCCAGTACGGTGAAAAAGCATTTTTTCATAAATACAAGATACATCTTATTGAATTAATGTTGCTCCGGCGCAGGGCGGTTTTATAAAGCCGGTTGATACCGTTGGATGATACCCCCGCCAATAACGTCATTGCCTTCGTAAAACACAGCGCTTTGCCCGGGTGCAACACCTTTTACGTTGTCATAAAAACGCACTTTAATGCCGTTTTGGTATGTAGACAGCTGGCTGAGGGCGCCTTTATCTTTATAGCGGATCTTGGTAGTTGCTTCCATTCCGTCGGGGATGCCATCATATTTCATCCAGTTGAGGCCGGTTACCATCATCTCGGTCCTGTTAAGGTCCTCCTCGTCTCCCAGCACCACGGTATTGGTTTCGGGAATAATTTCAGTAACAAAGGCGGGTTTACCTAAGGCGATATCCAGTCCTTTCCGTTGACCCACGGTATAAAAAGGGTAGCCTTTGTGGATCCCCAGGATTTTACCTGAAGGATCTACAAAATTTCCGCCGGCTACCTGTTGCTCCAGCCCTTCCACTTTACGTTTTAAAAAGCCGCGGTAATCATTATCCGGCACAAAGCATATTTCGTAGCTCTCATTTTTTTTGGCTAATTCAGGATAACCAAAATCATGAGCCATCTGCCGGATGGCGGTTTTATGAAACGTTCCCAAAGGCAAAATGGTGCGGCTCAGCAGGTCTTGCTGCAATCCCCACAAAGCATAACTCTGGTCTTTGCTTTCGTCTAAACCTTTGCTGATAAAATAACGGCCATTGCTGTGCTGGTGAATTTGTGCATAATGCCCCGTGGCTATAAACTCACAACCAAGTGCATCTGCTCTTTTCAGCAGCGCCCTCCACTTTATGTGAGTGTTGCACATTACACAGGGGTTGGGTGTGCGGCCCGCAATATATTCATCTACAAAATTCTCTATCACAAAATCGCCGAACTCTTCCCTGATGTCTAAAATAAAATGTGGAAACCCGTGTTGAACTGCCGCCAGCCTTGCATCGTTAAAGCTATCGATATTGCAGCAGCCGGTCTCTTTTTTTCCGCTGGTACCCACGCTGGTTGCATAATCCCATGTCTTCATGGTAATGCCCACCACTTCGTATCCTTCCTTATGGAGCATCAAAGCAGCTACCGTACTATCAATACCGCCGCTCATTGCCACCAATACTTTGCCTTTTTTGCTCATGTGTGCAAAGATACGATTTGAGGTAT
>CBFGLL010000510.1:0-1559 GCA_965649585.1 uncultured Chitinophagaceae bacterium
AGAGTGGCTGCATCTTATCAAATCCGGAGGAAACCAGTTTAATTACATTTTAGATTGGGTGAGTTGTTTTGCCCTGGCAGTGAATAAAGAAAATGCTGCATTCGGGCGGGTGGTAACTGCACCCACCAACGGCGCTGCGGGCGTAATACCTGCGGTATTGATGTATTATATCTGTTTTGCCGGTGGCGATAGCGAAGAAAAAATCATACAGTTCCTGGCCACTGCATCCGAAGTGGGAAGCATCTTTAAAAAAGGCGCCACCATTTCTGCCGCTATGGGCGGTTGCCAGGCAGAGATCGGCGTGAGCAGTGCCATGGCGGCTGCAGCACTTACCGAATGCCAGGGCGGCACACAGAGGCAGGCACTGATGGCTGCCGAGATAGCCATGGAGCATCACCTCGGCATGACCTGCGATCCCATTGCAGGACTCGTTCAAATACCTTGCATCGAAAGAAATACAATGGGTGCCATAAAGGCTATTACCGCAAGCCAGCTGGCTATGCAAAGTGCCCCCGATTTTGCAAAAGTGAGTTTGGATGGCGTTATCAAAACCATGTGGGATACAGCCCTGGATATGAACAGCAAATACAAAGAAACCGCCGATGGCGGATTGGCCGTGAATGTACCCCTGGGCCTCAGCGAATGCTGATCAGTTTTTGATCATTTCAAAAAACTGTTTTTTATAGGTTTCCGACACGGGTATCTCCATTTGGTTGATCATCACCGTATCTTTTTCTACCGCATCAATTTTATTAATAGCCACCATCCAGGATTTATGCACCCGGCATACAATGGAAGCAGGTATCTCTTTTTCCAGTTCGGTAAAGGTTTGCAGGGTCATGATTTTTTTGCCCGTGGTATGTATCCGCCGGTAATCACGCATGCCTTCAATAAAAAGGATGTCGTTTAAAAAAACCTTTTCCAGCCTGTTCTCTGTTTTAATGAAAATAAATTCTTTGGGTGTGTCAGCAACAGAAGCTGTTGACTTTTGGATCACTTTATCAACTGCCTGCAAAAAACGATCGAATAGAAATGGTTTCAGCAGGTAGTCTGTTACATTTAAATCATATCCTTTTAAAGCGTACTCCGGGTAAGCAGTGGTAATAATTACCTGGCTGTTGATGGTAGTGGATTCCAGCAACTGGATGCCGGAAAGTTCGCCCAGGTTAATGTCCAGGAATATAAGCTGTACTTTATGCTGTTGGATAAAATGGTAAGCATCCATCGCATTGTCGAAGCTACCCAGCAGTTCTAACGCCGGTATCTTTTGAATGTACCCCGTGGTGCGCTCCATGGCAAGGGGTTCATCTTCTACAACAATGCATGTTATCTTCATCAATGATCAGTTGTGCTTAGGTTTATGACAAGGTTCACGATATAAGTTTCATCTTCTTCCGTCATTTGTAATTCATGTTTACCGGGATACAGCAGCTGCAGTCTTTTTGCTATCAATACATTTCCCAGGCCTCCCGGTTCGGTTTTGTTCAAGGGGTTTTTAGAGAAAAAATTCCTGCAATAAAATTGTACCTTTTGTTGGGTGATATCAATGTTGATGTTGA
>CBFGLL010000511.1:0-1556 GCA_965649585.1 uncultured Chitinophagaceae bacterium
CTTTTGTGTATAGCACTTCAGAAATTACGGCAGCGGGCGGAGAGACAGTTGCAGGTCCAGGATTGTTTGGTCAAAAATTTAACTGGCGCAAGAAACAACACCTGGATTCATTAACACTACCCGATGGCAGAAAAGTGGAGGCAACACTCATGTCATTTGCAAGTGAGCACAAGGGCAACCTGCCCTATTTTGTGATGCCCCTGATCTCAGTTTGGAAAAATGCAGGCGTTACCAGCAAAGAATTGGGTTTGGAAAATGTTTTGACTGGAGTATTCCTGCATGAATTCTCTCATTCGCAGCAGATGAAAAACTTCGGGAAAAAAATTACTGAATTTGAAAAAGCGCATTCGTACGCAACAGGATTTAGTGATGATATCATTCAATTTATTTTCGGTTCAGACAAATCTTATATCGCCGACTTCCAGATAGAAGTACAACTATTATATGATGCGGCGGAAAATCAAGATTGGCGGATTATGGTAAATAAAACAAAGAATGCTTTATTTTATATGCAGCTAAGACATAATCAGTATTTTAGGGATAGCCTCTCTCACTATCCGTCTATTGATATATTTTTCCTTACGATGGAGGGATTTGGCCAGTATAGCATGTACGCATGGCTTACACATCCTAAAGGTGCGGGGCTCCCCAAAGAAAGAGCCATCGCCGGTGTTCGTAGGGGAAAAAAACAATGGTCCCAGGATGAAGGCTTTGCCTTGTTCTTAATTATGGAGAGATTGGCGCCGGTGAAAACCTGGTCAGCCCAAATGTTTGGAAACAAATTAGTTGACGTAATTACTTTAATAAAAAGAAATTTAACCAATTAATCGTGCTGATAGTGCTCATTTTGTTGGCTGGTGTTGCTTTTGCCATATACTGGTTCATGCAACAAAACCAGTTTGGGAGTGTACCAACCGGCGATCGTTTAAAAAAAATTCAGCAATCTCCTCATTACAAAAATGGTCGTTTTCAAAACCTGAACCCTACCCCGCAATTAACAGAAGGCGTCAACCTTTTTTCGGTGCTGGTTAAGTTTATTTTTAAAAGCAATAAAGGTAAAAGACCGGGTCAGCCTATTCCTTCCATAAAAACAGATCTTCATCAGATTCCTGTTGAGCAAAACATACTTGTATGGTTTGGTCATTCATCTTACTTTATGCAACTGGATGAAAAAAAATTCCTGGTGGATCCTGTTTTAAGTGGAAGTGCTTCTCCCCTGCCAGGTGGCACAAAAGCCTTTGCAGGTGCCGATATTTACCGCCCGGAAGATATTCCCGATATTCATTTTTTGATGATCACTCATGATCACTGGGATCACCTGGACTATCAATCGATAATAGCATTACGCCATAAAATCGGGACAATCATTTGCCCGCTCGGAGTGGGGGCACATTTTGAAAAATGGGGATTTCCAGCGTCTAAGTCGATTGAAAAAGACTGGTTCGATAATTTCACTATTGCAACAAACTTTACAGTAACGCTTGAACCTGCAAGGCATTTTGCGGGACGCACGCTACACCGCAATACTTCTCTTTGGACCTCATTTGTGTTACAAA
>CBFGLL010000512.1:0-1553 GCA_965649585.1 uncultured Chitinophagaceae bacterium
GTGGTCATACCGCTAATTATGTTCCCGTCACCACTGGTGAAAAGCTGTGGGGAGCGATGAATCTTAACAGCGGAGCGATGATTTCATCTCAAAATTCCACCTTCAATGAGAATGAGAAATATTCTGCATTTCTCGTAGGTTACAACGGTGCGTATAAAACGGTACTATCGATTGACCAGGCCGGTGTGGAAGGCCGCATAAACGGTAAAGCATGGGTGAGGTATATTAATGCCATTGCCGATAGCAGCAGTGCGATGAATGTATCCATTGCAGGCCAGGCCGAAAACGCTGTATACGGAACAGTGTCTGACTATCGACCTGTAGATGCAGGTTTGGTAACCGTAGGCATTAGCAGCACAATCCAATTTGATGTATCTCAAACGGTAACCCTGGAGCAAGACAAATTGTACACAGTATTGTTTGTGGGTAACCCTGCTGCCAGCAGCGACCAATTGAGACCACAGGCCCGGTTGGTAATGAACGGAAAGTTGAATTAAGTTTTTGTTGCCTGAAGTGTAGCAATATTAAACGCCCGCTTTAAAATAAAGGGAATTCCAGATGGGAACTCCCAAAGTAACAGTGTTAACTATGACAAACGTTTCCACCACCTGGAAAACAAATTTGATGCGGTACCCGATACAAACAACTTTTGATCAGCCCTGGTAACTGGCACCATTTTTTTATGGTATGCTAAAAAAACATTCACATAAAATATTACAGACTATGAAAGCATTAGCAAACTTTATTCAAAAACAATATGTAGCAATCTTTTTTACAATGATGGCTACCATTGTGCTCGTGTCCTGTTCAAAAAACGATGATGGCCCTGATCTACCTAATACGCCTTCCGCGGGCCTGATGGCATTTAACCTGGCGCCCGACCGCACCTCGGTGGGCTTTGCTTTAGGGTCGAACCAGTTAGGAGCACCATTAGGATATACCGGATATACCGGTAATTACCTACCGATTAATGTGGGCAGCAGGCAGGTGAGGGCTTTCGATGCTAACAACGGGCAAACCCTTGCTATCAATACGTACACTTTTTCTGATAGCGCCTTGTATTCCGTGTTTCTGGTTGGATATAACGGAGTTTATCGTAATGTGATAGCCCTGGACGACAATGCTACAAATGGTACTGTAAATGCCACACCTGGCAAAGCCTGGATCAGGTACGTAAATGCTGTAGCAGATACAGGTGTTAGGGCAAACGTAACCCTGGCCGGCATAGAGGAAGAAGCCGCATTTGGAGTTGTGCCACCATTCAGGGCCGTAAATGCAGGTTCAGTAACCGTAGGTATCAGCAGCGACAACTATTTTAACGTAAGCAGGAACATCACCCTCGAGAAAAATAAGGTTTATACCGTGTTATTTGTGGGTATTCCCGGCAACAGTGATCCACAATTGGCACCACAGGCAAAATATATTGTGAACGGCACCGCAGACTAAAGCAGGCGGAGGCCAACATTTTTATTAAATCTCCAAATAGCATTAATTTTTAATACTTACAAAAAAATCGCCCCGGGTAAACCGGGGCGACTTTTACGATTACTTGG
>CBFGLL010000513.1:0-1549 GCA_965649585.1 uncultured Chitinophagaceae bacterium
TTTTTTGGACGTAGTACCAATCTCACGGTGAGCGGGCAGTTGGAAGGAGAGTTAGCAGCCATGGCATTTAGTGATATCTATACTTTCGGCCCTACCTTCAGGGCAGAGAATAGTAACACCACCCGCCACCTGGCTGAGTTCTGGATGATAGAGCCGGAAGTTGCTTTCAACGACCTGGAAGACAATATGAACCTTGCAGAAGACTTTATAAAGTATATCATTCGTTATGCTTTAGAAAATAATAAGGAAGACCTCGAGTTCCTGGCGCAAAGGCTGGCAGAAGAAGAAAAACAAAAACCCCAGCAGGAGCGCAGCGAAATGGGCTTATTGGAAAAGCTGGATTTTGTAGTGAACAACGATTTTGAAAGGCTTACCTACACAGAAGCCATCGACATTTTAAAAGAGAGCAATCACAATAAGAAAAAGAAGTTTCAATACCTGGTTGACAAATGGGGCATCGATCTGCAAAGCGAGCACGAACGTTACCTGGTAGAAAAACATTTTAAAAAACCGGTGATCCTCACCAACTATCCAAAAGAGATCAAGGCATTTTACATGCGCCAGAATGATGATGGGAAAACGGTGGCTGCCATGGATATTTTAGCGCCCGGTATTGGAGAGATTGTGGGTGGCTCACAAAGAGAAGAAAGGCTTGATCTTTTATTACAAAGAATGGAGGAAATGCATATTCCTGCGGAAGAAATGGACTGGTTCCTTGACACACGCAGGTTTGGTAGCTGCCCGCATGCCGGATTCGGGCTGGGTTTTGAGCGTATGGTGCAGTTTGTAACGGGTATGACGAATATTCGGGACGTAATTCCTTTTCCGCGTTACCCTAAGAGTGCTGCATTTTAAACGAACATATTCATCTTATCAAAACCTCCGCATTGGAGGTTTTTTTTATGGATGTCGAAAGGGCTATTATTTTTTGCCTTTCCCGTTTTTAATTTTTACTTTGTTTTATGCCTTCAAAAAATTACCTGGAATATATTCTCAATCCTTTTGACCTGCTGCGCACAAAAAAAGTATTGCATGTAAACCCAACCGTTATTCCCGAGCGAAAGCTAACGGCGGAATCGAACATCATGGCCTACGAGTACAATATAGATTCCATGGAAAGTTACCGGCTAAAAAATGTAGAAGATTGTTACCCCTTTTTGAACAGCGAATCCAAAACATGGATCAATGTTGACGGATTAAAAAAAGAAGATGTTGAAAAACTTTGTCTTCACTTCGGCATTCACCAGTTGATCATCGAAGACATTTTAAGCATGGGGCAACGGCCAAAAACAGATGAGATCAACGGCCTGGTATTCTGCCTGCTTAATATGCTTTATTTCAATGAACAACACGGTACAGTTGAAACTGAGCAGGTGAGCATTATCCTGGGAAGAAATTTTGTGATCAGTTTCCAGGAAGATGCCAGCCGTGATGTTTTTAATCCCGTGAGGGAGAAACTAAAACTTTTCGGCAGCAAAGTGCGGATGAATGGCTCCGACTTTTTGTTTTATAGCCTCATTGACCTGATAGTAGATAATTATTACCTGGT
>CBFGLL010000514.1:0-1539 GCA_965649585.1 uncultured Chitinophagaceae bacterium
TATTACAGCAGATTATTATGGGTCTCCCACTCCCATTAACCAGGTGGCAAATGTAACGGCCCTCGATGCCCGAACTATCTCTGTACAACCCTGGGAAAAAAATATGCTTTCTGTAATAGAAAGAGCCATCATGGCCGCCAACATTGGCATTAATCCGCAAAATGATGGCAACAGCATCCGGTTGTTTCTGCCGCCACTTACCGAAGAACGCAGAAAAGAACTGGTAAAAAAGTGTAACGTAGAAGGAGAACAGGCCAAAGTGTCTATCCGCAATATTCGCAGGGATGCTATTGAAGACATCAAAAAAATGCAGAAAGACGGCCTGAGCGAAGATGCTGCCAAAGAAGCAGAAGCAGAAGTGCAGGCTATTACCGATAAACATATCGTGTTAGTAGATAAGCACCTTGCGGCAAAAGAAAAAGAAATAATGGCTGTTTAAAATAATTAATCAATACTGCAGCCCCAGGGTTGCAGTTTTTTTTTGAGATGGAATCATCCAGGGAAACATTACTCATCTTATTTTCAATTCCCCTTTATGCAATTCTTATTGGGGCAGAAATACTATTGAGCAACTGGAAGCACCTGAAATTTTATTCCCTCAAAAGTACCCTACAGAATGTTTATCTCACTTTATTAAATGCCGGTATCGACCTTGCATTGAGGGCAGTATTTTATATCGCCGTTTTAATGTGGTGTTACGAACATCGTTTTTTCAGCATAGAAAATGTTTTTCTGTACTGGGCCCTGCTTTTTTTACTGGAAGACCTTGCCTTTTATTTTGAACACCGCATCGACCATTTTTGCCGGGTATTCTGGGCAGTACATGTAACCCACCATTCCTCCGAAGAATTTAATTTAACCACCGGGTTTCGGTCATCTGTGTTTCAACCTGTGTACCGGTTTATTTACTTTATTCCCATCGCTTTAATGGGCTTTCATCCTGCGGATATTGTGTTTATGTATTCGCTCACCCAAACCTACGGCATACTGGTGCACACCCAGTACATTAAAAAAATGCCCCGTTGGTTTGAAGCAGTTTTTGTAAGCCCAAGTCACCACCGGGTGCATCATGCAAGCAACCTGGTGTATCTTGATAAAAACATGGGTATGTGCCTTATCATCTGGGATAAATTATTCGGCACTTTTCAACCCGAACTGGATAACGAACCCGTAGTGTATGGATTGACCAAACCCATTAAAAATGATAAAGACCCTGTAGACCTGGTATTCCATGAATGGCGAGCTTTGGGCACGGATCTTAAAAAGAAAACCAGTATTAAGAACAAATTGAAATACCTCTTTATGCCGCCTGGCTGGAGCCATGACGGCAGCAGTAAAACTGCCCGGGAACTTAGAAAAGAATTGCATTAATTTACGCCTCTATACTTTACAGCATGCAGATTGTACCCGTTAATGACAGCAACACCCAACAGGAATTTTTATCGCTGCCTGCCTTTATTTATAAAAATGATCCGAACTGGATACAGCCGCTCAACAAAGACATCGAAGATGTATTTGACCCCAAAAAAAATAAGGCAT
>CBFGLL010000515.1:0-1538 GCA_965649585.1 uncultured Chitinophagaceae bacterium
AATTTTGCCAGGGTGGCCCCGTTTAATCCCCTGGCCTTTAATTTTTCTGTAGAAGGATAAATGGGCTCGAGACTTTTTTTGCCGCCGGCTTTTTGCTGGGTAAAAGGTTCAAAATCGGGGTGAGCGATTTGTGGCTTACCCATGAAAAATCCAAGCCTTCCAAAAAACAGGTAAGCGTGCCCCGGTACCAATGCCTTCTGCACCCAATTAATTCCCTGGAACCATACTAATTCCATCATCCCGGTTTCGTCCTTCACATGTGCAACTAATCTTTTGCTTCTTCCTTCTCCAATGGTTTTAATATCTGAAATTACCCCGGCCACGTAACCATACTCATCACCGGGCCTCAGTGTACTGATCTTGTCTACATTGGTTTTATCAATATGCCTTAAAGGAAAATGTTCAAGCAGGTCTTTGAAATTATGAATATTCAATTCTTTCCGCAACATCTCTCCCCGCTGGGCAGAAATGCCGGTTAAATATTCAACAGGACTGTTTAATATGGAAGTGTTGCTGCTGATGTAAACAGTTTCTACAAATATATCAAGGTTTCAATTTGCAGAATCATGCAGGGCCATGAAGACACTTTAGCTGTGTCGCTTTCCCCGGTTTTTGAAAAATTTTCTTTTTCCCCCGCCACTGCCACTTCTTACAGGTGTATAGGCAGGTTGTTCGCCAAGGTGCTCGGGTATTACAATTTTTTCTACGTCTTTGCCGATAAGTTTTTCAATAGAAAAAAATTTCCGTTGATCTTTTAAATTGATGAGTGTATAGGCACTCCCCTCAGCAGCAGCCCTCGCAGTTCGGCCGATCCGATGTACATAGTCTTCCCCATCATGCGGCACGTCGAAGTTAATTACGAGGTCAATATTATCGATATCAATGCCGCGGCTCAGGATATCCGTTGCTACTAATACCGGCAGCCGCCCGCTTTTATATTGTATTAAAATATCTTCCCTGTTTTCCTGTTCCAGGTCGCTATGAATTTCACCAGCTTTAATTCCTTTTTTACGAAGGTCTCTTGTTAGTTGTTTTACACTGAGTTTGCTGCTGCAAAAGATCAATACACTCCTATACTGTTTTTCAGAAAGCAGGTGTTGTATGAGCGGAATTTTTTGTTCATCGTACACCAGGTAAGCCTGCTGCACAATTTTTTCTGGTGGCTTGCTCATGGCGATACTGATCTCCACGGGCTGGTGCAGAATTTTTTGCGCCATCGTTTTGATCTTTGGCGGCATGGTAGCACTAAACAAAAGATTCTGCCTTTTTTGGGGGAGGTGTTTGATGATAAACATAATGTCATCATAAAAACCCATGTCGAGCATTCTATCTGCCTCGTCTAACACCAGGTATTGCAGGCTATCCAGTTTTACATAACCCATCTTTATATGAGCCATCATTTTGCCCGGTGTACAAATCACAAAATCTGCACCCATACTCAGTGCTTTTTTCTCCTGCACAAAGTTATTTCCATCTCCACCGCCGTACACCGCAATGGAACTCACAGAAGTGAAATAGGATAATCCTTCTAAATGTTG
>CBFGLL010000516.1:0-1536 GCA_965649585.1 uncultured Chitinophagaceae bacterium
AAATTGCTGCAGCGGGATTGTATTGCTCCATCATTACCATTGATGCACCCGGCGGAAAAATGGAAGCCATGAATTTATCGCTTACCACGGGAAGTGCGCTTGAAAAAGCGGGCGTGAACGTGGGTTTTCATACAGACGATGGTATCACCGATTCCAGGCTCTTCCTTCGCTCTGCGGCTTTAATGGTGAGAGAAGGTATGAGCCCAACTAAAGCCATTGAAGGGCTTACGCTTGCCAATGCAAAAATGCTCGACCTTGATAACCGGGTGGGCTCGCTGGAAAAAGGAAAAGATGCAGACTTCATCATTCTTAGCGGAGACCCATTTAGCCTGTACACAAAACTTGAACAAACCTGGGTAGAAGGAAAAAAGAGATGGGATATCAGTATTCCTGCAGACAGGGCTTTTTTATTAGGCGGCTACCAGGTGTATTCGGCAGACAGGGGAGAATTTCACCACCATGCTGACGACGAAAACGGATCAAACTAATCAACCATTACACAGCAAATGCAAAAGATAATTTTCACAATCACCATTGTATGTTTTGTTGGGCTTGCAAATGCGCAGGTGGCCATAAAAGCAACAACACTTTATACCATGAGCGGTGCCGCTATTCAAAACGGCGTGGTGCTCGTAAAAAATGTGAAAATTGAAAACGTAGGCGCCAATCTTCCTATACCTGCGGGCTATAAAATTTACGAAGCAAAAGTTGTTACGCCGGGGCTTGTAGATGCCAGGACGATGGTGGGATTATCCGGCGCATTAAATATTGCCGTTGACCAGGATCAGCTGGATAAAACAAATCCTATTCAACCTGAACTGAGGGCTATTGATGCATACAACGCAGAAGAAACCCTGGTAAAAGTGGTGAGGGATAATGGGGTTACTACAATCCATACCGGTCATGGAGTTGGGGCACTGGTGAGTGGACAAACCATGGTAGCAAAAACAAAAATGGGTATAGCCGACCATGTAAGCATCATGCCCCTGGCGATGCTTGCCATGACGATCGGGCCTCCTGTTTCAGGGAACTTCAGTTCGCCTGGTACCAAGGCCAAACAGGTTGCCATGATCAGAACAGAATTAATAAAGGCACAGGGCTACTTGAAAAAGCATCAGGAAAAAGACAGTTCAAAAAGGCCGGCACAGGATTTAAAGATGGACATGCTGGTGAAGCTGTTAAAGGGAGAAATAAAAGCGTTGATCACTGCCAACAACAGCACCGATATTATGAGTGCTATCAGGCTGGCTAAAGAATTTAATTTAAAACTGGTACTCAATGGTGCAGCAGAAGCATATCGTTTAATTCCGCAAATCAAAGAAGCAAAAGCAGAACTGATATTACATGCCACTATGGCCCGCAACCGAGGGGATATGGTGAATATGTCCAGGGAAAGTGCAGCCATCTTAACAGCCGCCGGCATACCCGTGAGTATTGAAACAGGCTTTGAATCTTACGTTCCTAAAACGAGGATCTTATTATTTGAAGCGGCACAGGCCATTCCATATGGACTGTCGTTTAATGATGCGCTTCGTG
>CBFGLL010000517.1:0-1519 GCA_965649585.1 uncultured Chitinophagaceae bacterium
AACCTGCGTGATTTTTACCAGCAATACCTGGAGGTAGATAGCAGCTACAATGGCAACGACAGCAGCCAACGCCAGCAAACCCTTACAAAGTCATGGAACCGAAGCCTTCGTATTAATTATGATGTGCCCTTAAAGGATAAAAAAACCATCCTGAATTTTGGCGCCACTACTTCGTATTATACGCTTCATAATGAACTGAACACTTCTTTTCTAAAAAAGCCCGACAGTGTATTTATGATAAACGACCTGTTGAGCAATGAATTCGATTTTTTTCAAACAGTGTATAGTGTGAGGGCGGCAGTGAGGTATACTTTCCGTAAAAACTTTTTTATGAACCTGGGCATGCAGCAGGATTTTACCAAAACACATTTTGATGTAACGGGCGATGAAAGACATTACCCCAACGAGTACTGGAGTAGTTTGCCTTTTACAAATATTACCCGCAAATGGGAAAATGGTTATTCAGTTACGGCAAGTTATAAACGAACCATACAGCGGCCCGGCATCAATAACCTTAACCCTTCAATTGATTATAGCGATCCATACAACACCAGGTTTGGCAACCCTTACCTGCAGCCTTATTTCGCTGATAATTTCGACCTGGGTGGCGGTTTCTGGAAAAAGAAATTCAATATCAATTTTTCTGTAGGTTATAATACCCTGCAGGATATTTACTCATCTCTTCGCTCACTGGATAGTACCGGCAAAACTTTTACCAGCTGGTACAACCTCAGTGGCAGAAAAGAATATGAAGCGAGTATTTTTGGCGGGGTGAACATCGGCAAAAAATTAAAAATTAATGCCAGTGCTAATTATACCTACAACGTGTACAGCAGTTACGATCGCAAAGAAAGGCGTTATCACAACGGGGCTTCCATTAATAGTTCTATGAACGCCAACTACAGCTTTAGCCCTGTGATGAATTTTACCAGCAATATGGCTTTCAACCGCTTTGCAAACCCGCAGGGCAGGGTGCGCAACAGGGTAAGTATGAATCTTGGAGTGCAACGGAAGTTTTTGCAGAAAAAATTAGTGGTGAGCCTTAACGTGGTAGATCCTTTCAGCCAACAGCAAAATGCAAATTTTATTGAAACAGCAAAATACAATCTTGAAACCTTTAGCCGGAGTAATAGCCGGAATGTGAGGTTAGCTGTTGCCTATAACTTTTCAAAGAAACCAAAGAAAAAAATCAGCACACAAAAAAAGGAAGCGCTGGATAAGTTGAAATCTGCGAAACCAAAGGCCGCTCAATCTTAGATCGTTTAAGCGCTTTGGGAAAATGGTCCAGGCTACTTTGGATCGGGACAATGGCAACGCCTGCTAACCTTAATCTTCCTTTTTAATTTTCCCTGCCAGTTTTATGGAATTTTTTAAGGAATGTTTGTTTTTCCAGTCACCATGTGATATGATGATGTGTGATGGCGAAGGAAATTTTGCCTCCAGCTTTTTTAGAGAGCCCTCATATCGTTTTACATCTGCATCACCAAGGTAGCCGAGATCCTGCGCATCGGCTGCTTTT
>CBFGLL010000518.1:0-1515 GCA_965649585.1 uncultured Chitinophagaceae bacterium
CAATGCAAACCCTGTTTTATAAAACCAATACCATTAAAGGCGGTTCGGCCAACTCGCATATTGATGATAAATATGGTATTGATGTGGACGATATCTATGAAATTGAAGACATGCTGATGCCGGAGCAAAAGGAACAATACGAGCTGCTACTTACACCCACAGAAAATGAAACACCAGACCCGGTGCAGCTGGGATATTACCGGATGGAGAAACTTTTAAAGGTGAAGGAAAGCCCCTCCCAGCCTCCCCGAGGGGGAGGAGGATGAGCCGGGGCTACCCGGATGGTCATTTCAACAAGGGTATTTGAGGAATTTAACTAACTCAATGCCGCTGCTGGCGCTGCTTCTCTGCGAGCGCTGCGTGAAATTTACCAGTGACTATAAGCTAATGACTACGACCTTGTAACAACCCCCACAACTCATCCCCGCTTTTCAACAATTCATCATTCTTCACATTTGCTTTAACAAATGCTTCGGCAGATTTGTGCAAAGTATAGCCATGAAATTATTTTTGAGATCAGCCGTTGCCAGCCTGTTATTATTTGCTGCATGTACCCCCATGAAAATGGCGGTGCACCCCGACCTGCAGCCAGCCTATGATGAGTTTAGTGTAAAGGGCCGCCAGGGAATTCTTATCAAACAAAAAATGAGTTTTGGTGAGTTTAATACGGGTACCGTAAAACGCTCCTGGACCAAGGGTAGCTCAGTTCGCAATGGGTTTGGGTACATTGATCCCAACCGCATGGAATGGGTGAACCTTATTTCTACAGAATACATCAACAAAAGGCAAACCCTGCGGTATTCGCTGCACAGCGGCGGGTTGCAGAGCGATGTATATTGTGTGAGCCGCTTTAATGCGGAAGACCTTACCGTGGGTCGCCGGGAAAACAGTGTTGTAAATATTGCTTTAGATATTTTAGGGCATGGGGGTGAATCCACCAGCATGTTTTATGCGCAGGTATTCCCTGCCGAAAAAGACCAGCATCCCTGGCAACTGGTGCTGGACAATCAAAAGTCGCAGGCAAAACCCGGCAGGTACGTGGGCTCTCTTTATAAAAATGAAAAGGAGTTTTACACCGTGCACCCAGTGCGGCAACTGGAAAGCAAAGGAAAGGTAAGGGATATGCCATTTGGCTCCATCGGGTTTGAATTTAGAAACCCTGCTGGTAAAACGGTGGCAGCTGTGTCGATGATGGATAAGGGGATGGTGTACCTTGGTAAAACGAGTGCTGAAGAAAGGTTTTTATTGGCGAATGCGTGTACGGCGATATTGTTGCAGGAGCAGATAGAGTGAGATGGGAAGGTTTTTGAACCACGAAGGCACAACGAACACGAAGGGGCACGAAGAAAAAACAGAACACGGACCTGCCTGCCGGCAGGCAGGTAGGACGGGAGGAACGGATAATGAGGGGTTGAAAGAATGCTGCGCATCTTTAAGGAAGACGGGAAAGGGGAACGCTGATTTTTATGATCATTATGATGGGTTATGATTCTTTTGAACCACAAACCTGCCGGC
>CBFGLL010000519.1:0-1504 GCA_965649585.1 uncultured Chitinophagaceae bacterium
GACACCCTGGGGAATGGATCTCCAATGGCGCCCCTGTCATCTTTTACACTTGTTAAAGTAAGTAATAATTTGTTATTAGAGTTCGACTTCAACCTGCTGTTCAACTCTGCTGAAAGGGAGTTGGTTTTATTAGGCATTACATAACCATTATTTAAAAAGTTGATAGTATTGTTGCTGCTCCTGGAAGTGTTATTTCTAAAGCCGTCATTGTACCTGTAACTCACGCTCAGCTTATTGTTGGTATTTACCGCCCAATCAATTTTTGCGGCAACCCTGTTGGCTTCTACGGTTTCAGGATTGTCTAAAAATCCACCTGGATCGTAACCATAGTTTGTTCTTAAATAATCTGCAAGGTTTTCTAAATCAGCCTGGCTGGATCGACCGGTGTACCCACTAAAGTTGTAAGGTTGTGGACGCTCATCTCTTTGTATTTCGCCATTGATAAAGAAAAACACTTTGTTCTTAATGATGGGTCCGCCAAATCTAAAACCAGTGGTTTTATTAGTGAATGGTGCTAAACGGGTTGCCTGGCTTTTTGCAACACCTGGTGTTTTGCCCGACAATTTTTCATTGCGGAAAAAATGGTACACAGAACCGGAAATGGTATTGGTACCGCTACGAGTAATGGCATTTATACCGCCACCAGTAAAGTTACCCAGGGAAGCATCATACGGTGACAACACTACCTGGAACTGGTCGATAGCATCAATAGATATGGGTGCAATACCAGCTTGTCCACCATTGGTACCTGATGCCGCCAGACCGAATACATCATTATTAACAGCGCCATCAATATAAAATGAATTATAACGATTGTTTTGCCCTGCCAGCGAAATACCGCCATCATTGGTAACCTTTGCCTGTGGTACAAATCTTAAATAATCAGAAACGTTTCTGCCCACTGTTGGCAGGTTGGCCATTTTATCCCTGCCCACGGTAGTTTCAGTACCGCCACCCGTTGAGGCTTTCGTAGCTCTTGTACCAGCTACCACTACTTCGGTTAACTGCTGGTCTTTATTTCCTAAAACGATATCTAGCTTGAAGCTTTCGCCCAGTGACAATTGAATATCATTTTTAGTATCAGACTCAAAACCTACAAAGCTGGTAACAACAGTATAAGGTCCGCCGGGATTCATATTGTTAATGTCAAATCTGCCACCCGTGCGGGCCTGCGTGCTGTACACGGTCCCTGTAGGCGTGTGGGTAGCAATGATGGTAGCTCCCGGAAGGGCCGAACCAGTGCTGCTTTTTACAAAGCCAGACATACTACTTGTAGTTACCTGCGCCCGTAGGAGATAAGGTAATGCCAGAATGGCTATCACCACAGGAATGATTTTTTTGAAATGCATATTAGTTCTGATTTTATAAGGGCAAAGAAAACGAATAATTGGTGAATACTACCCACTTATTGTTAACAAATTATTAGGAAAATTTTGCCCCGCTCCCGGGCTTTCCGAAAAACGGAATCTTACGTGTGCACAACAAAATTGATTGTAGCTTTGCA
>CBFGLL010000520.1:0-1502 GCA_965649585.1 uncultured Chitinophagaceae bacterium
AAAATGATGCAGTGGCGAATAAACAACTCCTTGAATCATTGTTGAAAATGGAAGCGCAAATAGATAGGGTGATGGATTAGGGTTCACCTCATAGACATGGTTCGGGTCGCCATGGTTCGTGTCCCCACGAACCATTCCATCAACACAAGTCAATTAGTTCTTACTTGTAATGCATGCAGTTCCTTTCTCAGTTCCACATTTTCTTTCTTCAATTCATCAATCATTTGTTTTAATTCCTGAACGGATTTTACGAGCGGCATTACAAAACTTGAATAACTGATACTGTAAACTCCCTTGTCAGTGGTAGGTTTCTGTACACCGTTAAAATCATAACCAATTTCATTTGCGGCAGCCGCCACCTCCTGGGCTAAAAACCCCGTCTGTTTTATTTTTTCGATATCATATTTACCCTCCCAGTCAAGACTATCCTGGATGCCGGCAAGTATGTTCTGAATTTTAATATCGAGGTTGTAGGTTACTGGTTTTAGCCTGGTAATAAAATCAAGCCCGGGAACATTATGCTGAATATTTTTTTTGATGCGGGAATCGCTATAAGTTGACCAGCCGACCTGCCCACCAATCCATTGCATAAAGGCATTTCCAATTTCAACATTATTGGGTTGATTGCGCAACTTGCCGGCATTATAACCGAGCGAAACCTGGTTTTGTAAACCGGGAACGTTCGGACCTGCATCTAAGCCAATAGCAACATTATTAATACCCGTTGCGTTACCGAATAAAGCATTTGTACCAATGGCCACATTGCCTGTGCCTCCAGTAGTATTAAAAAGAGCTTGGTAGCCAATAGCTGTATTATTTCCTGCAAATACTACATTGGGCAATGCGCCAACTCCCACAGCAACATTATTGCTGGCACCAACATTCGCACTCAATGCGATACTTCCAATTGCCACATTATTATTGCCTGTAGCATTTATGCTAAAAGCCCCGCTACCCAATGCTGTATTATCGTGCCCTATATTGTTCTCCCCCGCCCTACTGCCAATAAATGTATTTGCAGATGAAGAAGTATTAGCTGAGCCCGCATTTTCCCCGATAAAAGTGTTGAAAAATCCTGTTGAGTTATTGAACCCGGCATTTGATCCTACAAAGACATTACCGTCAGCAGCATTAATCCTGCCTGCGCTGTAACCGAGAGCAGTACTTAAATTGGCGCTGTTTTGTCCTGCCCGGTACCCCACAGCAACGTTACCGATGCCGTTTGTAGAGTAACCAGCATAATAACCCATTGCAACATTTTCGTTGCCAGAGGTATTTTGAAATAAAGCATTATGGCCAAATGCTGAATTGAAAGATCCTGTATTGGCCTGCCCCGCAAATGTTCCGATGAAGGTATTATTTGTACCTGTAACCGTCTCCCGGCCCGCATTATCCCCAACAAAAGTATTTACACCGGTGGTGTTTTTTGTTCCTGATGCAGATCCTACAAACACATTTCCTGGCCCCTGGTTTACCAGTCCAGAATTAAAACCCACAATGGT
>CBFGLL010000521.1:0-1501 GCA_965649585.1 uncultured Chitinophagaceae bacterium
GTGAAAACAATTTTTTAAAATTGGTTTTGTAGGGAACCAGTTCATTGGGTGCCAGCTTTTTCTTATGTTTTTTTGCTTCTGCGATATTACCGGTGAGCTGTAATGCTACTGCATACATAGCGGGTTCTGTATTCAATAACTCATCAATATAGCGTTGCGCATAAACCTCCATTCCTTTTTTATCATTCAATTCAATTGCAAACAGCAATAACCATTTTATTAAAGAAGGGCTGTTATAATCAAGGCTGTTCTCCGCTTTTTTTAATTGTTGGTAAAGCGCCATAGTAGCAGCATTGCTGTTGTAGGCTGCCTCGGCCATCAGCTCGTTGATCAATTCGTTGTGGGGGTCCAGTGATAAAAAACCAGCAAGCCAGCCGGCTCTTTTTGATACGGGAATGCTGAAAGATTTTTCCGCAACATTGTTCAGGTAATCTAATAACACTGCACTGCGTGGATCCAGTTGCTGCATTTTTTTTGCGTACATACGGCTGGCATTGTTATTTCCCGAAGCCAGCGTGGTGTACATCAGCGCCTGCATTGAATTGCTGAAAGAGCTGTCGATGCCCACACTTTTTTTATATGCTTCGATTGCTTTAGAAAGATCGCCTTTTTGGAAATAAAAATTTCCCAGTGCAAAAAATGCTTTTGGTGCAAATGGTTGCAGGGAGCTGAGTGTTAACAATTGTTTTTCTGCTGCCGCTGTGTCGCCTTTTGAAAGCAGGAGGTCTGCAAAGTCGTTGCTGATGATGATATCGTATGGGTTTTTGTCAAGGGACTGCCGGTAATAATAAATAGCAGAATCAG
Source organism: uncultured Chitinophagaceae bacterium (assembly GCA_965649585.1). GTDB lineage: Bacteria > Bacteroidota > Bacteroidia > Chitinophagales > Chitinophagaceae > Ferruginibacter. The sequence continues at coordinate 805 of CBFGLL010000521.1, forward strand.
TATTATCCTGCAGGTAATAAAAATAAGCCAGGTTATACAACGCATCCGCAGAATTGCGGGAAACCGCCGCAGCCTGTCTGAAAAAACCGAGGGCCTTTTCTTTTTCTTTTTTGTCGTTGTACAAATACCCAAGCCCGCTATAATACCACTCCATAAAGGGATTGAGGCTGATGGCTTTCCGGTATAAACTGTCTGCTTTTTCTATAGATTGGTTGTTGATAGGGTACTTGCGGTACAGCTCTGCCAGGCTATAATAATTCTCTGCATCAAAGGGTGAAACTGAGATCGCTTTTTTGAGCAGGAGTTCTGCCTTTTCACCATCAAAGCTGCCATACAACTCGCTGATCCTTCTTTTTGACAAAGTGAAAGTTTCGTCGAGTGAATCTGCTACCTGGTAAAAATGTTCTGCCTGTGCATTCAGTCCCCGCTCCAGGTAAATGGCGCCGAGGTTACTATACGTGGTCGCAAAGTCACGATTCAACCTTTCTTTGCCGGTATTTTTTTTCATCTCCAGCGATTGCAGGAAGTATTGTTCGGCCTCTTTTAGCCGGTCCATTTCCAACATGGCTATTCCCAGGTTATTGTAGGTCCACACATAGCCACTATCTATTTTTAATACCTGCTTATGATATTCGATGGACTTTTCCCATTGATACAGGTCGCCATATAAATTGCCTAAAATGTTTTTAGGAACGCT